>CAYYZT010000498.1:0-2505 GCA_964476015.1 uncultured Chitinophaga sp. | reverse complement strand
CCACGTTCATACCCAGCCGGTAGTTGATACAGGCTGCCACATAGCCCCGCCGGGCAAGGCTGTCGCTCACGCTTTGTATATCCTCATCGTTTTTGCTGCCGATAAGGAAGGCCCCACCGAACGAAAGCAAGACCAGTGGCCGTTTTCGGAGCGTATCGCCGAAGGGCTGGTACACGTCCATGGTCAAATCTACGTTCTGGGTAACGCTCTCGCCTAGGTAAACCGTGGGCGGCAACGAGGGCGCATTGCCAAAAACCACGTTACTGGCCTTATAACTTTGGGCGAAAACCCTTTGTTGATAACGATTTCCGTTGCACTGCTGCGCTACGGCATGCAGACAAAAAAGGCATAATATCAATACAATCACATAGCGGGCCATACAGAAATCTAGCACTTTCCGCTGACTTGGCAAAATGCGCCATTCGCATTAAAAAACCCAATCGTTGAGACATTCATGCATTTTGCGACATTTTTTGAGGCATTTTTGAGCTATTATGTCTCAAAATTGCGGTATAATGGCTCAATTTGAGGTAAATATATCGCAAAACATCCCGCCTTTGCGGTATCTACCCAAAACCGAAAATCCACCATACATCCAACAACTTAGAGTTGGTAAATTTGCCTTTATGAACGCCTTTGAACTGACTTTCGATAAAGCCGCCTCCCTCGACGGCTACCGCCGCTTCGAACAATGTACGTTTAAAAATTGCGACCTTGGCTACGCCTCGCTTTCGGGCATGCTCTTTACCGATTGTGCCTTTGAAAATTGCAACCTCTCCTTGGCCAAGATAGAGAAAACGGGTTTTCAGGATGTATCGTTCAAAGGTTGCAAGATGTCAGGGCTAAACTTTAGCCACGGCAACGATTTCGGACTGAAAATGGGCTTCGAAAACTGCCAATTGGACGATACCGTTTTCTTCAAAAAGAAGCTGAAGAACACAACCTTCCGCCAATGCTCATTGAAAAATGCGGATTTTACCGAATGTGATCTTACCGCTGCCGTTTTCGACAACTGCGACTTGGAGCTGGCCGTTTTCGAGCGCACCATATTAAAGGATGCCGACCTTCGCACGGCCTACAACTTCACCATCGACCCAGAAAAAAACGCGCTTTACGGAGCGCGTTTCTCCTTGTATGGTTTGCAGGGGCTGTTGGTGAAGTATGGGGTGGCAGTGGAATGATTAGTTTCATTGTTTCTCTCAACGGGCCATATCCAAACACCAAGCCGCCATGGTTCGACGAGTTTATCCTGAGCGATAGTCGAAGGACTCACCATGACACAAGCTTCAGTGCCTGCAATAACTCAAAAGACAAACGTATTGTAACCTTTAATAGCTATAGGAAATCGAAGCAATACCTCCTCCCGTGTCATGGTGAGTCCTTCGACTATCGCTCAGGATAAACTCGTCGAACCATGACGACATAATGTCCGCTTCGGGACCCGTTGGACCAAGCAGAACTGTTGACATGCGGCAAATTAAACCTCACTCCGCATGCAGCGTATCGGCGTGGTCTTCGGGTTTGTAGTTGGCTTGCAGCTCGGCCAGCTTGGTTTTACCATAGGCCACTCGCGTAATCAACACAAACAACACGGGCACGATAAAGATGGCCAGGAACGTAGCGGCCAACATACCCCCCAGCACCGTCCAACCGATGGTTTGGCGGGCCACCGCACCGGCACCCGAGGCAAACACCAACGGCAGGATGCCGAGGATAAATGCCATCGAGGTCATGATGATAGGTCGCAAACGCAGTTTCACCGCTTCTATGGTGGCCGCTATCAGCTCCATGCCCCAATCAACCCGCTCTTTGGCGAATTCCACAATCAGGATGGCGTTTTTGGCCGTGAGACCTATCAGCGTTATCAAACCGATTTGGGCATATACGTTGTTGCTGAGGTGCGGCAGCAAGGTGAGGGCCAAAATAGCCCCGAACGCACCGATGGGCACCGACAACAGGATGGAGAACGGCACCGACCAACTTTCGTACAATGCCGCCAGCAGCAGGAATACAAAGCCAATGGACAGGGCAAAGATAACGCCCGTGGTGCCCCCGGCCATTTTCTCTTCCCTAGCCAAGCCCGAAAACTCGTAGCCATAGCCTGCGGGCAATACCTGTGCTGCAACCTCTTCCAAAGCGGCAATGGCATCGCCACTGCTATAGCCCGGGGCCGCACCGCCGTTAATATCCGCCGAACGGAACAGGTTGAAGTGCGACAGCATGGCCGCGTTTTCCACCACCTTATAATCGATAATGGCACTCAACGGCACGGGCTGGCCCTGGTTGTTTTTCACGTAATAGTTCTTGATGGCCTCCACGTTCATACGGTAAGCCGTATCGGCCTGCGCCACCACGCGGAAGTTGCGGCCGTATTTGGTGAAATCGTTGATATAGGTACTGCCCAAGTAGTTGGAGATAACCCCGTAGGCCGCCGAAAGCGACACACCCATTTTCTTGGCCTTTTCCCTATCCACTATCACTTCGTAGCCCGGGGTGCGGGCGTTG
>CAYYZT010000497.1:1607-2506 GCA_964476015.1 uncultured Chitinophaga sp. | reverse complement strand
CCGCTTCGGTTTCGGCCGTACCGGTCATACCTGCCAGCTTGTGGTACATACGGAAGTAGTTTTGCAGCGTAATGGTAGCATACGTTTGCGTGGCGCCTTCCACCTTCACGTTTTCTTTCGCTTCGATGGCTTGGTGCAGCCCGTCGCTATAGCGGCGGCCTTCCATAATACGGCCCGTGTTCTCGTCCACAATCTTCACCTTGCCGTCCATTACCACGTACTCAATGTCGCGCTCGAACAAGGTGTATGCTTTCAGCAATTGCTGCACTATGTGCAAGCGTTCCGCCTTTACGGCAAAATCTTGCATCAGGGTATCTTTCTGGGCTATTTTTTCTTCTTCCGAAAGATTGCTCTTTTCTATTTCGGCCACTTCGGCACCCACGTCTGGCAGCACAAAGAAGTTTTTGTCTTCCCCGGCACCCGTAATCAGGTCGATGCCTTGTTCGCTGAGGTCTACGCTGTTTTGTTTTTCCTCGATGATAAAGAACAACTCGGTATCAACCTGCGGCATGCGCTTGTTGTTCTCGCTCATGTAGTGGCTCTCGGCCTTTTGCATGATAACCTTGATGCCCGGTTCGCTCAGGTACTTAATCAGCGGCTTATAGCGTGGCAAGGCGCGGTGTGCCCGCAGCAATGCCAGTCCGCCGTCGTTCTCGCCCGTTTTGCCGGCCTCAATGTCGCGCTTGGCTTGGTTGAGGAAGGTATTTACGGCTTTCTTTTGGGCTTCTACCAACCGCTCGATGCGGGGTTTAAGCACCATAAATTCCTGTATGTCGTTTTTCGGCACCGGGCCAGAGATAATCAACGGCGTACGGGCATCGTCTACCAACACGCTATCCACTTCGTCCACCATGGCGTAGTGGTGCTTGCGCTGCACCAATGCGGTGGGCGCATGGGCC
>CAYYZT010000497.1:1264-1597 GCA_964476015.1 uncultured Chitinophaga sp. | reverse complement strand
TGCGGGTCATGTTGTCGCGCAGGTAGTCGAAGCCGAACTCGTTGTTGGTGCCGTAGGTAATGTCGGCGTTATAGGCTTCGCGGCGTTCCTCGGTATTCGGCTCGTATTTGTCTATACAGTCCACCGTTAGCCCCAAAAAGTTGAATATCGGGGTCATCCACTCGCTATCGCGGCGGGCCAGGTAGTCATTCACGGTTACGATGTGTACGCCTTGCCCGGTTAAGCCGTTCAGGTAAGCGGGCAGGGTAGCCACAAGGGTTTTACCCTCGCCGGTGGCCATCTCCGAAATTTTGCCCATGTGCAGCTTATAGGCGGCGCGGTGCTGCACATGGG
>CAYYZT010000497.1:238-1254 GCA_964476015.1 uncultured Chitinophaga sp. | reverse complement strand
CCGCGCCGCCTATAAGCTGCACATCGTAGTGCACCATATCCCACGTAATGCGGTTGCCGGCGGCCAGCCAGTTGTTGTTGTAGGTTACTTGGTCGCCGTTGATGCTGATGTGGTCGGGGCCAACGGCCAGGTCGCGGTCCAGTTGGGTAGCGGTGGCGGTAATGGTAGGGTTTTCCTTAAACCTGCGGGCGGTTTCCTTTACCACGGCAAAGGCTTCCGGCAATAGCTCCAGCAACACTTCTTCCTGTTGCTTGTCGCGCTGCTTTTGCAGCTCGTCTATTTGTTTGAATATGGACTCCTTCGTGTCCGGGTCAAGGTCGGGGTCTTTGCCTTGGGCCTTAAGGTTGGCCACTTGCGTGTCGATGTCTTTCAGGTACTCGGCAATGCGGGTTTTAAACTCCTGCGTTTTGCCGCGCAACTGGTCGTTGGTGAGCGATTGTAGGCTTGGAAAAACGGCCAAAGCCTTCTCCACGTACGGCATCACTTCCTTAATATCCTTGTCGGATTTCGTTCCGAAAATTTTGTTGAGTGCCTTGTTTATAAAGTTGAGCATTCTGTTGGGGTAATTTTTAGTGTTTGCTATTGGAGCAACGTTCCCTGCAAAAATAATACTAATTCCGTAGCACGATGGGCAAAAGCTGTGGAAAAGCGGGACTATTTTAGCCCAAACGCTTATATTTGCTCACTCCCTTACCGTTAAAATCATTGTTTATGAATATTCTGTTGCTTGGCAGTGGTGGCCGCGAACACGCATTGGCTTGGAAACTAAGCCGTAGCCCGCTTTGCCGCAATTTATACATTGCTCCGGGCAATGGAGGCACGCGCAACGTGGGCACCAACGTGGACATTGCTGCCACCGATTTTGACGAATTGGCAGCGTTTGCCCTGCAGAAGAACATTGACATGGTGGTAGTAGGCCCCGAAGACCCTTTGGTACTCGGCGTGGTGGATTACTTCAAATCCAAGCCCAGCCTGCAACACCTACCTGTTATCGGCCCCGATAGGCAGCGGGCGCA
>CAYYZT010000497.1:0-228 GCA_964476015.1 uncultured Chitinophaga sp. | reverse complement strand
TAAAGAGTTTGATGCGGACAACGTAAATGACGGTTTGGCATATATTGATAGCCTTACCCCGCCCATAGTATTGAAGGCTGACGGATTGGCAGCGGGAAAGGGTGTTTTGATTATTCAAGACAAAAACGAGGCAAAAGCCGCCTTGCGGGATATGATATTGGAAGCCCGTTTCGGTGAGGCGAGCAAAAAGGTGGTGATAGAGGAGTTTTTAGATGGTATGGAGTTCTC
>CAYYZT010000496.1:1713-2515 GCA_964476015.1 uncultured Chitinophaga sp. | reverse complement strand
TTGGAAATGGGAGGGGCTATGAGGGCAATATTATTATCGTTGTTTTTGATAGTGCCCTTACTGTCCTTTTCGCAAAACGTTAAGGTGGATGAATTTACCGCGCTTTTCTTGGGAAGGCACATTAACGACATCAAGGGATTAAGAGCCTCAAATAACGGAGACGGTACCTACTACGATGCCAGTTCTATCTACAAGTTCAATAAACAAATGAGGCTTTATAGCTTGTCCTACGTCGGGGAAGGTTGGATTGACACACAGGAAAGCAAGTCTTTTTACGAGACCGTGTTTAATCTTTACTCAGAAATCTTGATAAACCTAGGAAAGCCAGACGAAAGTGACGATAGTAAAAAAGGACAAATTTCCTATGTATGGCACGGCGTTAGGTCTAGCATACAGGTAGTTTCCATCCCCCAGTCTTTTATTGTTTCCGTTTTCTTTTATGACCATACATTAGCAAAATATAAATAAAACACACCATGAAAAAGACCATCAAAATCGCCGCCCTATCCCTGCTGCTTGGACTGGGAACAATAACATTGGTTTCGAGTTCCCCGAAATGCCAGTACGGGCAATGCTCCAAGATAAAGGCGGACGGCTACAGGTGCAAGAATTGTTCACAGAGCGGAAGCATTTACTGTTGGAGCCACAATAGATAAACACCACACGAATGAAACATATACTATACGGCATAGCTTTGACGGTTATCGCCGCCAACCTCACCGTGCTCACCCTTTCCGAAATAGGGGTAATAGATATAGCTGTTGATGAGAAATATACCAATAGGGATATTTACAACGACGTG
>CAYYZT010000496.1:0-1703 GCA_964476015.1 uncultured Chitinophaga sp. | reverse complement strand
GACATCAACTTTGTATTATCAGAGATAGCCGATGCTCAATATACTTTAGACAGGGTACATGAAAATACCTATGGCGAAATATGTGGGTACAATTGTCCGTACTGAATTGAACAAAACCCAAACAGAAATCTTTTGTTTTGGTTTTGTTTTTTTATTCCCGTTTTTGTTTTACTTTTACGCCATGGACAACATTTCAATAATCCTAGAACTGGAAAAGAAACGGGACGAGCTTTTAGCTGGGGCAAAAGCCTTAGATGTGTCCATTTCTATTTTCAAAGGAGACGCTACAACAAAAGAAACTGGTGCTGTTACCACAGTAGAAGCTCGTAATTCTAATACAAGGTCAATAGAAAATGTTCAATTTGCCCTTCCCTCAAAACCAGAAGAGCAAATCGTTCATGTGCTAACGGTATTTGGCAAAGCGATACGTTTACCCGATTTGCAAAAGTTGTTTACGGAAACAACGGGTAATGAAAAGTCAATAGAAAATACCGTGAGAAGGCTTAAGGACGAAGGTACCTTAACGGCTGTTCGATACAACAAGGCAAACAAACAAACATATTGGGCACTTAATGGATGGCTGAATGAAAACGGAAGCGATTACCGAGACGAATTCAAGCCATTATTGGGTTTTGTCGTAACCCATAGCGAAGTAACAGGAGACAAAAAATAAAAGCCCGAGGCGTGGATTCCTCGGGCTTTAAAGATACCAGCGAGGGCGGGACACCTACAAGTCTCATTAGCTTGCAAGGGTCGGGTCTAGTAAACCTAACCGCTCTCCAATTTTAATTGAGAATACCGTTGTATATCCAGTACAAAGATGGTTCTCGGTTCGGTGTTAGCGCACCGTTTTTATTGTTGTTACACCACCGTTGTGGTTGTTAGTCATACCGTTGTACATCCAGTACGAAAATGGTGGCTAGCAATCACAGCAGTGGTGTAAATTTATGTAATTACCCTATCAATTGCAAACATTAATCTCGTTTGCTACCAAATCAACATACCTCAAACGTTTCCCGTCCGCCAGTTTCAGCGTATTCTGGAAACGAACGTCCGCTTTCAAGTCTCTGTCGTTGTAGCGGTAGGTGAACTCGTTGCAGTACCTGTGCAAATGCTTTGGGCTTACGTGGTGGTAGATTCCAATAATGCCCCTCTTAAGTAAGCTCCAGAAGTTTTCTATCCCATTCGTGTGAATGTAGCCACGAACGTACTCCCCGCTGTTGTGGTTAATAACCGCATGACGGTAGTCTTTACCAGTAAGGCCGTTGTATGCGCCCCACTCGTCGGAAACCATAATGCTACCCTTTGACACCAATCCCTCGATAATAGGGATAAGCGTTGCCCCGCTTGTGTCGGTTACTGGCTTGGCGGATACCCTGCTGCCTTTTGCGCTACGCTGCAACGCGCCGAACACGGGTGTCTTGTCCTTGGTGCTGCGGCCTTGGGACTGCTCCACCTTTTTGTCGGCGTGGCGGTTCTTGTTTTTGCCCCCTACAAAGGTTTCGTCTACCTCAACCACGCTGCACAGCATGGCCGGTGCTTCGTCTTTCAACGTTTCCCGTATACGGTGCAGGATAAACCACGCCGTTGATTGGCTAATGTTCAAATCGGTGGCAAGCTGGCAAGAGCTTATGCCTTTCTTGTGCGAGGTGATGAAGTACATTGCGGCAAACCATGTACGCAGCTTTATTTTCGAGTTCTCG
>CAYYZT010000495.1:1388-2518 GCA_964476015.1 uncultured Chitinophaga sp. | reverse complement strand
CGAAGGTGCGGGTGGTGAAGTAGTGGGGCAGAGTAGGTTGCCTTTGTCGCTTGTTTACACTATTTTTATTGTAACAATATCATGCCCATGATAATCAAACTTTCTAAAGCCGCTACAAAAAAAGACTTGCAAGAGGCTTTGAAAAAAATCAAAAAGAAAAAGCAGACCGAAAATAAGTCTTCACAATATTTCGGAGCTCTTAAACGTGGCTTGGATGGCATGCAATACCAAAATGCAGTAAGGGATGAGTGGGGCTGAGCTATTGTTGGATACCAATATTGTTATCTATTTTCTAGAGGGTGACGAACGGTTGTCGGCATTTGCGGATTACAAATTTGCCATATCAGCTATTACAGAAATTGAATTATTGGGTTGGCCAGGCATAACGCCTGACGAAACTGCAAAAGTCAAAGGTTTTTTGTCCACTTGTGAAGTGATAGAATTAAATAGAGAAGTTAAGCAGCTGACTATTGCGATAAAGCAAAAAACAAGGGTAAAGGTCCCTGATGCGATTGTTGCGGCTACCGCCCTTCATGTTGGGATACCACTAATAACTGCTGATAAAGGGCTTGCTAAACTTGAAAACATTGATTTGATTCTATTAGAATAACGGTTGTGCCTTAATGATACGCCTTCTCCCCAACATCAATAGCTATGGGCAATCTGCTTTCGGGCTTGGGGATGGGGCATGAATAGCCATCCGTATAAGCGCAATAGGGATTGTAGGCATAGTTGAAGTCGATGTTCAAAGTTTCCCCCTCAGGAATTTCCAAATCCAGATAGCGGCCACCGCCGTAGGTTTCCTTACCACTGGTGGCATCGGTAAAAGGTACAAAGAGGTATTTTTCGTAGCCCTGCCGTTGGCGCAGTTCTATGCCTTGGTACGCGGGGAGTGATAAGTCTTGCCCATCGATATTGAAATGTAGCATAGCTACTTGGGCGTATAGCTTTACCTTGCCGGATGATGTCATAAATTCCAACGTATCTTCCACCGCTTGTTTGTGGTAGGTAGCGGGTATAACCATACGCCTGTCGGGCGGGAAAAACTTGATGCCCGTAAAGTTTTTACGCTCCTTTTTATCCAATATGGGCGAAGTAGCCTTGTCGCGGAACTGCTTATCCTTGGCTTC
>CAYYZT010000495.1:688-1378 GCA_964476015.1 uncultured Chitinophaga sp. | reverse complement strand
TTCCCAATGTCGGTACACTTCCAGTTCGTATCCTCCCACGGGCATAGCGGCGATTAGTATATACAGCAATAGTATTTTCATTGCGATTATTTGCTCTCAACCTTAGCGTGCGGCAAGGCTTTGGTGAGTTTGTCGGCTTCCCCGGCGTTGAGCTTATTGTCTTTGATAAGCAATGATTTCAAGGTTTTGAGCTGCGCCAAGCCATCGGTGGGTAGTTTGTTCAGGTAATAGTTGCCACTCAGGTCAAGCAATTCCAGCTTAGTCAGTTTCCCCCAACCCTCGGCAGGGATGGAAGCCCAGTAGTTGTAGGGCAGGTGCAGTTCCTTAAGGTTGGTGAAGGTAAAAATCTCCACGGGGAAGGTCTTCAGTTTTTGCAGGCTCAAATCCAGATAGTACACTTTTTCGGGGTTTTGCTTGGCCTCCTCCATATTGTCGAACCAGTTGCCGCCGAACATCTTATTGTCCAGTTCCACTTGGTTCTGGGCTATCAAAGTGCCCGTGCCCGCAATGGTAAGCAGCAACAGCAGCACGAAGTTGAGGAAAGGGTTCTTCATGAATGGCGGAGTTTGATAATCTAAGATAACCATTCACGGTACACTTGCCAAATGGGGAAGTGTTAAGATATGTTGGCAAGCAATTACTCCACCCAAAAAAGGTCGCTTATCAAGGCATCCGCTATGAGGCGGCCGG
>CAYYZT010000495.1:0-678 GCA_964476015.1 uncultured Chitinophaga sp. | reverse complement strand
GGCGTGGTGAGTATCAGGCGGTCGTTCAGCAAAACCACCTTCCCCTCGATCATAAACGGGGCAATTTCTGCCAAGAGTTGCTTGCGTGTTGTCTCGCCGAACTGCGCTGCTACTTCTGGCAAGGATGCCCCCCACATGGTGCGCAGGCGGGTCATCAGGTATTCGTTGTATCGGTCTGCCTCGGTTAACAGTTCCGTTTCGTAATATGTTTCGTCCGCCAGCACATTTTTGATGTAGCGGCTGTTATTGGCTACGTTCCAGCGGCGGTTGGTGCCATCATAAGAGTGGGCAGCCGGGCCAATGCCCAAGTAAGGCTTGCCTTGCCAGTAGCTGCTGTTGTGGCGGGCATAGTGGCCATCGCGGGCCAAGTTGCTTATTTCGTAATGCTCGTACCCGGCGGCTTGGGCCATTTGGGTAAGCATAAGAAACTGCCGTGCCGCCGCCTCGTCGTCCACGGCGGGGGCGGTGCCTTTTTTCACCATGTGGTTGAGGGCGGTGCCCGGCTCCACGGTAAGGTTGTAGGCGGAGAGGTGCTGCGGGCGCAGTTGCAAGGCTATTTGTAGGTTCTGCTCCCAATCGGCATCGGTGGCGGTGGGCATGGCATAGATTAGGTCTATCGACAGTGCATCAAAGCCCTTGTCCTGCGCCAGTTGTACGCAACCTATGGCCTCTTGGGCG
>CAYYZT010000494.1:0-2525 GCA_964476015.1 uncultured Chitinophaga sp. | reverse complement strand
GTGACCGATACCACCACCTATGGCCGCTTGCAGCACATTAAAACCTACCACGGCCCGGAGCCGCGGGTGGCCATACGCTACGGGTGGGACAAGCAGAACGCCATTAAGGCCAACTATACCCGTACCATGCAGTACCTGCACCTTATCAGCAACTCCACGGTAAGCTCGCCGTTCGATATCTGGTTGCCTGCCGATAACTACATTAAGCCTATGAAGGCCGACCAGGTATCGGTGGGCTACTTCCGCAACTTGAAAGACGATATGTTCGAGCTGAGCTTGGAGGCTTACTACAAGTATATGCACGATGTGGTGGACTATATAGACAATGCCGAACTGCTGTTGAAAGAGAACATCGAAACCCAGTTGCTGCGCGGCGATGGATATTCTTATGGTATAGAGGCCATGGTGAAGAAATCAAAAGGCCGCTTTACTGGTTGGGTGAGCTACACATACAGCCGCACCCGCCGCACGATTGATGGCATCAACGATGGCGAGGCTTACCCCGTGCCATACGACCGCAACCACAACCTTGCCGTGGTGCTTACCTACCAAATCAAGGAGCGGTTCAGCATTTCGGCCAACTGGGTATATTACACGGGCTTGGCCGTTACCTTCCCCGTGGGCAGGTTTGAGTACCAAGGCATCAACGTGCCTATCTTTAGCGACCGCAATGGTTATCGCCTGCCTGCCTATCACCGTTTGGATCTCTCCGCCAATATCGATTTTAAGCCCAAGCGGCCCCACTTCCGCCACGGTCTCAACATATCCATCTACAATGCCTACTACAACAAAAATGTGTTTTCCATTGTGTTTAGGGAGGATGACGACAATGCGGGCAGAACAGCGGCCTACAAAACCTATCTGTTCCCCATTGTGCCTTCCGTTACCTACAACTTTGAATTTTGATGCCGATGAAACGTATTGCAACCCTTTTTTGTGCTATTGTGCTGGCCCTTGCCTTTGTTGGTTGCGAGGAAAAGATTGATTTGGATTTGGACGACCTTCCGCCGGCCATCGTTATCACGGGGCGCATTACCAGTGGGGGCTATGGCAATTATGTGCGGGTATCCAAAAGTGCCCCCTATTTATCCGACGCTGAATCGTATGAACTGGCCGTTAACAATGCAGTGGTTATTCTTACCGAGGATGGCATGGTTTCCGACACGTTAGAGCGATCTGTTTCAAATCCGCCTGGCACACCACCAACCATTTCCAGTGGTTACTATACAGGCCCGCTGCTGCAATCGGGCAAAGTGGGCTCCGTGTATACCCTAACGGTAATATACGACGGCAAAACCTATACCGCCGTGGATACCATACGCCCCATTACCCCCATCGACTCGCTTACCTACAAATACGAAAGCCAAACCGCCAACAGGGATGAAGGGTATTATGTTTCGCTGCATACCCAAGAACCAATAGGCATAGGAAACCACTACCAGTGGATGTATAGGTGGAGCAATGCGTGGGGCGGTATTTCCCGCATGGAGGAACTGGACCAAATAGCCAATGATGAGTGGGTGGACGGCAACTACATTTCCATACAACTGGATGGGCCGCAACAAGTGGGCGATACCGTAATTGTGGAGATGTTGAGCATCAGCAAGCAATATTACACGTTCGTATCGCAATTACTCAATCAAGAAAGCTTCGGCGACCTCTTTGACACGCCGCCCGCCAACGTAAAAGGCAACATCAGCAACGGTGCCTATGGCTACTGGCATGCGGCCGGGGTGGCGGGTGATACTATTGTGATACAATAAACCATACCCTCTCCTTGACTATGAACCCATTTCGTTTCTATATAGCAATGTTACTGTTGGCGGCGTTCTTTACAAGCTGCGAGGAAAAGATTGATTTGGATTTGGACGAGATACCGCCCGCCGTGGTAATAGATGGCCGCATTACCAATGGCGATATCCTGAATTATGTGAGGATTACCTATAGCTCGCCCTATCTTGCCGAGGACCCTAACCCGCCCGTGCTTGGGGCTTTCGTTACCCTTACCGAAGATGGGCAGCGCACCGATACGCTGTTGCCCATGCCCGACAGGCCAGGCTATTACCATGCGCCTTTGTTGTACCAAGGCAAGGTAGGTAGTACGTACAAATTGAGCGTTACGGTGGACGGGCACACTTACGAGGCCGAAGAAACCATGCCTGCCGTTACGCCCATTGATTCGCTTACCTATGCTTACGAAAACCGCAGCAACGACGACGAAGATGGATATTACGTATGGCTGAATGCTCAAGAACCCGTAGGCGTAGGAAACAACTATCAGTGGATATACATCAGCAATGGAGAGGTAATTGCCTATACCGACTACATTTCTACCGACGAGTGGGTGGACGGCAACTACATCAGCTTTCAACTGGACGTTGGCCATCCGCAGCAAATCGGTGATACGGTGGTTGTAGAGATGGCTGGCATCACTAAGCGGTACTATACATTCGTATCGCAATTGCTCAACCAAGAAAGCTTCGGCGACCTCTTTGACACGCCGCCCGCCAACGTAAAAGGCAACA
>CAYYZT010000493.1:1373-2528 GCA_964476015.1 uncultured Chitinophaga sp. | reverse complement strand
AATAGTGATGCGGCCCGACGGAAAGCTGATAGTGGAACTAAAGATTACCGAAGAAAACATCCGCATCCCCAAGCAAACTACCGCCAAGTTGGTGAGCATGGATATTATGGGCACGCGCGGCATACAGCTATTGCTGGCCGACAATGCCAACGGCTATATAGCTACCGGCGATACCCTGCTGGGCAGCGTGGAGAAGGAACTGCTGGAAATGGTGAACGAGCAGATAGCCCCGCTGAAAATGAAGGCCGAGGGCCTTATCTCGTCCGTGGATACGGTGATGACGGTGGTGCAGGGCATTTTGCGCAACAACTCCATCAACAACAGCCTTAGCAACGTAGAGTCGGCCACGGCAAGGTTTGCCACGCTGGCCGGCCACGTGGATTCGCTGCTGCTTTCCGAAATGGCTTCCATACAGGGCATTATCCGCCACCTGGAGGGCGTGTTGGCCATCGTGGAGCGCAACGGCAGCAACCTGGATACAACCTTTACCAACCTCAACCACCTTACCGGCAATTTGGCGGCGGCCGATATCGATAAGATGATTTTTACCATCGACAGCACCCTGAACGAAGCCAAAATTTTGCTAAAACAGATAAACGAGGGCGAAGGTACCATTGGCCTCATGCTGCGCGACCGCTCGGTTTACGACAACTTGGACAACGCCACCGCCAGCTTGGATAGCCTGTTGGTAGACTTTAAGGCCAACCCCAAGCGTTATGTACACTTCTCGGTGTTCGGCAAATCCGAAAAGTCCGGTGATAAGAAGAAATAACCTTTACACAATTGGAGTGGTGTTTGCTATATAGCAGGGCTTTGCATGCCCCAACGGGGCAATATATCCATAGCCGGGGGCACCGCCCTCGGCACAAAACACCATCGTTGGCCACTTTGCGCAGTATCATCCCTTCCCCAATGCGGCTTTTGCTTGCCCTGCTCTTACTTCTTTGCTCCTACCCTGCCCTGTTGGCCCAAGAGAAAAAGAAGGTGGAGATATTGCATGCGGATGAGTTGAAGGGCAACCCGGATGTACGCAAACTGAGGGGCAACGTGAAAATGAAGCACGGCGACGTGTACATGGACTGCGACAGTGCCTACTTCTACACCAAAGAAAACTTGGTGGATGCCTGGGGCAACGTGTACATACAGCAAGACGAT
>CAYYZT010000493.1:868-1363 GCA_964476015.1 uncultured Chitinophaga sp. | reverse complement strand
GCTAAAGTATGACGGCACCCAGCGCATTGCCGACCTCTACGGCAACGTGCGCCTGATAGAGCCACGCATGACCCTTACCACCAAACGCCTTACCTACAACCTGCAAACCAAAACGGCCATATACCGCAACGGCGGCCATGTGGTAAGCGATGGGACGGATTTGGTAAGCCAAGTAGGCTACTATTATTCCAACACCAGTATGGCCTACTTTCGCTACAAGGTAAAGCTGGTGAGCCCCAACTATACCTTGGAGTGCGACACGCTGGGGTATAACATGGATACGGAAGTGAGTTACTTCTACGGCCCTACCCACATTACTACCAACGAGAGCAAAATATACTGCGAAAGCGGCTGGTACAACGGTAAAACGGAAATCTCCTCCTTCGGCAAAAACACCATATTGGACAACCCGCCCCAAATATTGTACGCCGACAGCCTTTATTATGAAAAGAAGAACGGCTACGGCGAGGCCTTTTACCGCTTCACCTGGGTGGA
>CAYYZT010000493.1:0-858 GCA_964476015.1 uncultured Chitinophaga sp. | reverse complement strand
CGCCGGCAAGGCCATTTTTTACGAACTCAAGGATTCCATCACCGCTACCGAAAAACCTTTGCTCACCTATCTGTTGGATGGCGATTCGCTACACATCGCCGCCGATACGCTCATTAGCCGCAAGGCTCCGCCACAGCATACATTAGCCCCCAAAGACTCCGTTGCCGTAACCGTTGATACGCTGACGGGCGATAGCCTAACCGCCCAAGTAGACACCACTGCCCACCGCGAACTGTTTGCCTACCGCCACGTGCGCATGTACAAGAGCGATATGCAGGGCAAGTGCGACTCGCTTACTTACTCTTTTCGCGATAGTACCATACGCATGTACCGCAAGCCAATCCTTTGGGGCGATGAAAGCCAAATGACGGGCGACACCATCTACTTGTTTATGGCGAACGATAAAATGGACCGTGTGGAGCTGTTCCCCAACGGCTTCATCATCAACGAGTCGTTCCCCAAACTATACGACCAAATAAAGGGCCGCCACATTTGGGGCTATTTTAAAGACGGCAAGCTGGACAACATGCACGTAGTGGGCAACGGCGAGAGCGTGTATTACGGCAAGGATTCGCGCAGCGCGTACTTGGGCATAAACAAGGCCACGTGCAGCGAGATGTGGATTTACCTGAAAGACGACAAGGTGAACCGCATCAAGTTCTACACCAAGCCCACCGCCACGTTCCACCCCATACAATTGGTAAACCCGTCGGATTTTAATCTGGAAAACTTTAACTGGCGGTACGACAAGCGGCCCAAAAGCAAAGAAGACCTGCTAAAAGACCCCGAACCGGAGCCAGAGCCGGAAGTGACCAAACCGGGCGACCTGAAAAAAGGCGGCACCAAGGGCAAGTTGAT
>CAYYZT010000492.1:0-2547 GCA_964476015.1 uncultured Chitinophaga sp. | reverse complement strand
GCTGCGCAACCCGGAAGAAGGATATGCCAAAGACGTGGAGATATTGGCCAAAGTGCTATACCCTGCGGCTTTCAAAAGCGGCATTAGGATAGTTACCAACTCCGGCGGGCTCAATCCTGAGAGCGCGGCGCGGAAAGTGGCGGGCATTTTAAAGCAAATGGGCGTTATGGGCATCAAGATAGCCACCATTACTGGCGACGACGTACTGGGCAGGCTCAGCGAATTGCAAGCTACGGGCGAGGCATTGCTGAATATGGATACCAACCTGCCTTACAGCAGCAGCACTTACCCGCCTACACACGCTAACGTATATATCGGGGCAAAAAAAGTAAAAGAGGCGTTGGACCAAGGGGCCAACCTCATCCTCGCGGGCCGCGTGGCCGACCCTTGCCTAACGCTCGGCATACTGGCGCACGAATTTGGTTGGGAATTGGAAGGAAACCTATCCCAAGAGCAATTGGACTTATTGGCCAGCGGCATTGCCATCGGGCACCTGTTGGAGTGCGGCGGACAGGCATCGGGCGGCAACAGCTATGCCGAGTGGCCGATGGATTATAAAGTAAGCAACTTGGGCTACCCGATAGCGGAAGTATCGGCGGATGGGTCGGCAGTGTTTACCAAGCTGGCCAGCCAAGGCGGCAAAATGAGCCGCAACACCTTGCGCGAACAGTTGGTGTACGAAATACACGACCCTGCCAATTACATCACTCCCGACGTGGTGGTAGACCTCACACAAGTGAACCTGGAGGGATTCGAACCCCACAAGGTACGCTTCAGTGGGGCCAAGGGAAAACCCCGCCCACAGAAGTTGAAACTCACCATCGGGCAGATGGAAGGCTATATCACGGAGCAGTTTTTCTTTTTTTCTTGGCCGTATGCTTACGAGAAATCGCAGAAGTTTATCGAAGCGGTGAAAGAAATATGGGCCAACCTGCCCGTGGCTATCGACCGCATGCAGTTCGACTTGGTGGGCATCAACGGCATACACGGCAGTGCCGCGCCGGAGGTGCCAAAAGAGTATCTGGACAGCCTGAACGAAATAGGCATTCGCGTGGCCATCAAACACAAGGACGAGCGCACGGGCAAAATGGCCATAGCCGCCATCACGGCCTTGGGGCTGAATGGCCCGCCGGGGGTTATTTCCATACCCGGCTGGGGCAAAATGAACCGTGCCATGCTAAGCCTTTGGCCCACACTGGTGCCCCGTGAACTGATAAACGAAGAACTTAAAATGCACCAACTATGAGCCGCATCAAACTAATAGATATTGCCAGTGCCCGCAGCGGCGATAAAAACGATGTGTGCAATATTGGCGTGATGGCAAACGACCCAAGTTCATATATCTTGCTAAAGCAACACCTAACGGCGGAAAAAGTAAAGCAACACTTCGGCGATTTGATAAAGGGCGAGGTGGTGCGCTACGAGTGGGATGCCATCGAAAGCATCAACTTTGTGTGCCACGGCGCGCTGGATGGCGGTGCCTCGCGCTCGCTGCGGATGGATACGCTGGGCAAAAACTTCAGCAGCCATTTGTTGCGGTTGGAGTTGGAAGTTTAACCCAAAACAATCTAACAATGCGTTATTTATGTTATTCCATTTTATTGGCCGTGCTATCCTTGTGGGGTTGTAGCAACTCGGATAGTACACCAATGTACACTATCGAAACATCCATCAATAGACAAGATACCTTGCCTATCCACCAAACGCCCACTTCGTTATCTAATCCTTTAGGAGATTTGAAACTGGACTCCATTATGCAGGGAGTTTGGTTTGCCGACACTACGGAAAATGCTTTATTTTATATTAATCAGGATACACTGGTATATGTAGAGCATCTCGATCAAATCTATCACGTATATTTTTCAAATGACACCGTCACCTTCTTGTTGGACGAAGGTTTCAAGGCATTAAAGCGGGTCAGAATCATTGACGAACGAACCATTTTAATGATAACCTTGCCAGAAGAACGTGACAGCTTGGTACTGTATCGATTCAACCAATAACCAATAACCAATAACCAACTCCTAATTTCCATTGCCATTTTTGCTAAAAATATTATCTTTACCGCCATGCACGAAAACACCCTTCAGCAACAGGCGCGGCGGATAATAGAGCAAACCGTGGGCTCGCTTTTCCTTACCGGTAAGGCGGGCACGGGCAAGAGTACTTTTATCAGGGATATTGCCGCCACGTCGCCCAAGCGCATGGTGCTGGTAGCGCCCACGGGTGTGGCCGCGCTCAACGTGCGGGGCGCAACCATCCACTCATTTTTCCAGTTGCCCTTTGGCCCCTTGCCGCCCGACGGCAACAGACTCGACCACCGTCGCATACGTGGCAACAAGGCCAAAATAATGCAGAAACTGGACTTGCTGGTTATCGACGAGGTGAGTATGGTTCGCGCCGACCTGATGGATGCCATCGACAGCACGCTGCGGGCCGTGAGGGACAACCCACGGGTGCCTTTTGGCGGGGTGCAGGTGCTTTTGGTGGGCGATTTGTTCCAGTTGGAGCCGGTAGTGACCCAAAACGATTGGCCCCTGTTGCGAG
>CAYYZT010000491.1:0-2548 GCA_964476015.1 uncultured Chitinophaga sp. | reverse complement strand
AATGCCAGATAACGTAGGGCTGGGTAATAAGGTAGTTGAACGGGGAGGTGCCGCCGGGTATCCATTGCGGCTCCATGCTGCGCATAAAAAAGTATCCGGCCACGGCCACGATGCCCACTACGCCGATGTGTAACCAACCTTTAATGTGCTTTTTGTTGAAGGATTGGAGCACTTGCGAGGGGTTTAGGTGCCACTCAAACAGATAGATATACACCCCCAGTATCGGCAGGAACATAATGGCTGAAGGCTTGGCCAACATGCCGAACAGCAAAGGTATCAGGTATAGGAAATACTTTTTACCCCAGCCATTGGATATGTAAATCAACATGGCCGCCACCACGCCCACGGTGGAAAGGATGTCGCTTCGGGCGATGATGTAGTTTACCGTTTCGGCGTTCACGGTATGCACGGCATACCACCCGGCCAGCATTATGGAAACCAGCAGGTTCCACTGGTGCGGGCGCACCTGGTCCAGTATCAGCTTGAATAAAAACACCATCAGCACCACCTGCACCACAAACCAAAAAAAGTTGGTAATGTGGTAAGGCGTGGTATCGAGGCCGTTGTCGAAATAGGTTTTCCCGGCCCAATAATCGAACGCCAAAGTGGTGGTTACAATGGGGCGATAGCTTTGATTGGTGGGCAGGGAGCTAAAGGTTTGGGCGTTGGTGAAAAACTCCGGCAGGTTCTTCAAATCCTGTATATACAGGTTGCTTTCGATGGTATGGGAGTCATCGAACTGGAAGGCATTGTCGAAATGGCGGTGGTAGGCAATCAAAACCAATATGGCAATGATGAAACTTACCAAAATATTCACCCAAACAGGAGGCTTCATTGCTTTTGAATTTTCTAACTTCGCACTGGCTTGGAGGCGGGTGCACAAATTTTTGAATTTGCTTACAACCTTCCCGAGCCCGATGGACTCTTTTTGCTGTAAACTTTTTACCGGTTGGCGGGTTTTATTTGCCCTCGGCGGCTCAAAAATACATAACAAAAGGCTGCTGTTGCAACTGTAATTTAAAAGAACCACTAAGGGCGATGCCACTACTATCTTTCGGCTTTTTATCGCAAATGCGGAAGTGCGGCATCTTGCTTCTGCTATGGCTGTTGCCCATGGCCGTTTGGGGCCAAAGCAAATACGTGGTGAGCGGCTACGTGAAAGACGGCACCAACGGCGAAAGCCTCTTCGCATCCACGGTGCAGATAAAGGAAACCGGGCTGGGCACCACCACCAACGAGTACGGCTTTTACTCCCTCACGCTGCCCGCTGGCGAGTACAATCTGGTGTTTTCGTATCTCGGTTTCGAACCCAAAACCGTACGGGTAGACCTTACCAAAGCCAACCAACGCATCAATATCGAACTGTTGCTTGACGGCGGCGTAACCACCGACGTGGTGGAGATAACCGGCCAACGGCGCGATGCCAACGTGCAAAGCTCGGATATGGGCAAGGTGGAGATGAGCATCGAGGAGATAAAGCAACTGCCGGCATTGTTGGGCGAGGTGGACATTATGCGCACCCTGCAACTGCTGCCGGGCGTTATGTCTGGCGGCGAAGGCAACTCCGGTTTCTACGTGCGCGGCGGCGGCCCCGACCAAAACTTGGTGATATTGGACGATGCCGTGGTGTACAACACGGGCCACCTGTTCGGGTTTTTCTCGGTGTTCAACAGCGATGCCATCAAAAACACCACCCTCATTAAAGGCGGTATGCCGGCGCAATACGGCGGCAGGCTTTCTTCCGTTATCGACTTGCAGATGAAGGAGGGCAACATGAAGAAGTATCAAGTGGACGGAGGCATCGGGCTTATTTCCTCACGCCTTACCGTGCAGGGACCCATCAAGAAAGACAAAGCCTCGTTTATCGTGTCGGGCCGCCGTACCTATATCGATTTGATTACCAAACCCATACTGAAAAGGGTAGAGAACGGCGAATATGATGGCAACGGCTATTATTTTTACGATGTAAACATGAAACTGAACTATCGCTTTAGCGACAAGGACAGGCTCTATGCGAGTGGCTATTTCGGTAGGGACGTGTTCGTGTTTAAGGATAACGATGGCTCTTTTTCGGCAAATATCCCTTGGGGCAACCTTACCGGCACGCTTCGATGGAACCACCTGTTTAGCGACAGGCTGTTTATGAACGTAACCACCATTTACAACGATTACAATTTTGCCCTCAATGCCCAGTTTCAAGATGTAAATTTTAGTTTAAGCTCGGGAATACAGGATGCTACGGCAAAAATGGATTTCGACTTCCTGCCCAACCCGAAGCACAGGGTAAAGTTCGGGGCTATATATACCTATCACATCTTCACTCCATATACCACTAGTGGCAACTTTGGCGATGTGGAGATAGAGAGCGACAAGCTGGCCCAAAAACACGCCCACGAGGCCGCCGTGTATGTGCAAGATGAGATTGACATTACCACCAAGGTGCGGTTCAATTTCGGCATCCGTGGGTCGTTGTTTAGCCACGTGGGGCCGTTGGAGAAGAAGGTGTTTAGCGCAACGTATCCAAAATGGCACCCGTTTCGCTAAACAC
>CAYYZT010000490.1:0-2553 GCA_964476015.1 uncultured Chitinophaga sp. | reverse complement strand
ATTTTGTTAGGGATGGGGCTCAGTTCCAGAGCCTGTTCATCAGTGTTGCCAATCACGAAATTGACGCCACGGATGCCTTGGTTGTACATGTAGTTTACAGCGTTGCTGCCACCACCACCAATGCCGATGACCTTGATGATAGAGGACTGTTCTTTTGGCAGATCAAATTCCAACATATCCTTACGTTTTAAATGGGGTTGTCAATAGGGTTTTAATGGGTACTTTATTATGGGTGCTTGTTAGTATTAAAAGTCTTTTACGTCGCCTTCGTCCAGCCATTTGCCAGCCTTTTGGAACATCTTTTCCCACCAGCGGGGGCTGTTGTCAAGTTCTTCCTCGGTGGCCATTTCAGGCTCTTGCTTGCGTTTTTTCTTTTTGGTGGGCATGTAGCGTAGTTGGTCTTCCCAACCTTTAAGCACTAGGCCGATGGCGGTGGCATACATCGGGTTTTTGATGTCGGCCACTTGGCTTTTGGCCAAATGCTCGGTGGGCAGGCCGATACGGGTATCCATGCCAGTGATGTACTCGGCCAACTGCTTGATGTTTTTCAGTTGCGAACCGCCGCCCGTGAGCACGATGCCGCCTATTAGGCGTTTTTCGTAGCCACTGCTGCGTATCTCAAAGTACACCTGCTCCATGATTTCCTCCATACGGGCTTGGATGATGCTTGCCAGGTTGCGAAGCGAAATTTCTTTCGGGTCGCGGCCGCGCAAGCCGGGTATGGATACTATTTCGTTTTCCTGTGTTTCGGTAGCGAAGGCCGAACCGAAGCGTACTTTAAGGGCCTCGGCTTGGTTTTTCATAATCAGGCAGCCTTCCTTAATATCTTCGGTAATGATGTTGCCCCCTAGCGGAATCACGGCCGTGTGGCGGATGATGCCGTCTTGGAAGATGGCCAAATCCGTAGTGCCGCCGCCGATATCCACCAAAGCCACGCCGGCTTCTTTTTCCTCTTCGCTCAATACGGATGCGGAAGAGGCCAAAGGCTCCAGCACTAGGTCGGCTACTTTCAGGCTAGCCTTTTCCACGCACTTGTTGATGTTTTGTGCGGCGGTTATTTGGCCGGTGATGATATGGAAGTTGGCCTCTAAGCGGATGCCGGACATGCCGACAGGTTCTTTGATGCCTTGTTCGCTATCGATGATAAACTCCTGCGGCAGTACATGGATGATGCGGTCGCCGGGGTTAAGGGCAAGCTTCTTCATATCGTCCACCAGTCGTTCGATGTCCTTACGGCTGATTTCCTCGTCGCCGTTCTCGCGCATATAAATGCCACGATGCTGCAAGCTTTTGATGTGCTGGCCCGCAATGCCCACGTAAACCTTGTTTACTTTTTGGCCGCTCTGTGTTTCGGCTTGTGCCACGGCAAGCTCTATGGCCTCCACCGTTTTGTCTATATTGGCCACCACGCCGCGCATTACGCCCAGCGAGTCGGCCTTGCCCATGCCCAATACCTCCACCTTGCCGTGGTCGTTTATGCGGCCCACTATGGCGCATATCTTGGTGGTTCCTATGTCGAGGCCGACAATGATATCAGTGTGGTTTTGCATGGTCAGAATTTTGTGCAGATGATCTGATCTTTATACTTTACGTTGACCGTTCGGTACTGTGATTCTTCTACATTGGTCAACACTTCTTTGTAGAAAATCATTAAGCGTTTAAACTTCCCTTCCAAGTCATCGGCCCGACCGATAAGGATGCTGTGACTTCCTACCATCGGGATGATTTCGAACTCGCCGCGCTCGTCAACATAAATCTGCTCTACGAGGGCTTTGCGGAAAGGGTTGTTTTCAAGGAACAGGGCCAGTTGGTACAGCTCGTTCAGCGTTGTGCTGTCCGCAACTTTTCCGTTGCTTACCTGTGTCGGGTCGATGAAACCCGTGGCCACAGGAATTCGCGAAGTAAATTTAGCACTGGTGGGTATTTTATGGCCGTTTTTATCTATATAGAAGCTAACAGCATTGTTGTTAATAATGCGCAGCAACGGTTCTTTTTGCTGGATGCTTACGTGCAAGTCGCCTTGGATGTCGGCATACAGGTCGGCCGATTGGATGTAGGGGTTACGCTCCAATTCTTCCTCAAGCTTAGCTATATCAATGGTTTTGATGGGTTTGCCTTCTGGCTGCTGGCCACAGAGCTTGGTAAATACCAAGCGCACATCTTCCTCGTCCACAAAGAAGAGGCCCTGCTCATTGTCCAATTGAATGTGCAGTTGCCTACAAGCGATGGAGCGTTGTTTGCTAATGGCCGCGCTGGTGAGCATTACAAAGCCTACCGAGCCGCCTATCCACAGCAGCAGTATCACAATTTTCTTCGCTATCCTAAAGAACCTTTTCATGGTTTACTAGGGCTTTTTAGGGTGAAATGATGCTTGATTTTTTCCACTTGCTTGTCAATGTCGCCCGCGCCGATGGTGAGCAACACTTCGGGTTGGCGGCGGTCGAGTTCGGCTACCAACTGGGCGTCTTCCACCAATACTTTGTCCACGCCTTGTATGGCATCCAATATCAATTGGCTGGTAACACCGGGCATCGGCACTTCACGGGCAGGGTA
>CAYYZT010000489.1:0-2562 GCA_964476015.1 uncultured Chitinophaga sp. | reverse complement strand
AGCAATATCCATGTGGTAAGTCTTTTTCTACGTACGGCAAAAGCTACCAGCACTATAATGAATACCCAGCGCAACACGGCTAGCAGCGGTGCTTGCAAGCTCAAGGTGCCCGTTTCGTTGAGAAAGGTAAGGAAACTGGTAACGGCCAACGCCGCTAGGCCAGATAATGCTAAATAGGAGTTCTTCATGCCCAAGGGTGTACGGATGCGTAAAAATGCTAAAAATCCCGTGGCAATGGAAGCGATAATGAAATGAAGCCGCCAATAACATTATCTACCTTGGTTCAATAAATTGTTGCCGACCGTTTGACAATCCTAATTTATTTCTAATTTTAGTACAGACAACAACCCGCTAACTATGAGGAACCTGCTACTCCTTGCACTATTGCTTTGCCCTGTTCTTATGTTTGCCCAAGACCGCACGGTACAGGGCACCGTAAAGGGCACCGACACCAAAGAAACCCTGCCACAGGTAAGCGTGTCCATTAAAGGCACCGTTACCGGTGTGGTAACCGACATCAACGGGGCTTACACCCTTACCGTGCCCGATACCACCAAAATATTGGTGTACAGCTATCTGGGCTACGAAGAACAGGAAATAGACATTTCGCAGCTTACAGGCAACCCGCTTACCGTTAATCTTTCTTTAAAAAGCATCAACGTGGGTTTGAACACGGTGGTGGTGAGCGCATCCAAAAGGCAGGAGAAGGTATTGGATGCACCTGCATCCGTAACCGTAATCGGCATGGACAAAATACAAAGCCAAGCACCGCTTACCGTGGCCGACAACCTGAAAAACACGCCCGGCGTGGATGTAATGATGACGGGCTTGGTGCAGAGCAACGTAAACATCCGGGGCTTCAACAACATCTTTTCCGGCAGTATGCTCACTATCGTGGATTACCGTTTTGCAGCGGTTCCTTCCCTAAAGGTGAACGCTTTCCAATTGATACCGAACAATACCTTCGATATGGAACGCATGGAGGTGGTGCGTGGCCCCGGCTCGGCACTGTATGGCCCCAATGCGGCGGATGGCGTATTGGCCATTTTTACGCGTTCGCCGCTGGATATGACCACCAAGTACGAAACCACGGTGAGCATGTCGGTAGGTATGGCCGACCGTAACCCGCTCTTTAGGCCGGAGTTTCGCCACGCGGGCAAAATCGGCAACAAGAACAAATGGGGCTATAAGATATCGGGCTCCTACCTGCAGGGTACAGATTTTAAATATTATGACCCCCGCGAACCCAGCGTGGGCGACTCCATCCTGTTCGGCAACGTAAGCTATGGCCGCCCGTTTGTAGAAGACACTACCTTGGCACGCACCACCTTCGACCGCGACTTTACCATCCAAAACTACTCTACGGATGCGCGCATCGATTTTCGCCCGAACAACCATACCGAGATAGTGGTAAACGGTGGCTTTTCTACCCTCAACAACATAGAGCTTACCGGCCTTGGTGCTGGCCAAGGCATCAACTGGCGGTACTACTACGCACAGGCACGGGTGCGCTGGAAAAATTTCTTTGTACAGTATTTTGTAAACATGAGCGATGCGGGCGATACGTACCTGATACCGCAAGTAGGCTCTGGCGCTACGCCGCCGCACCAGTTTCAGTTGCTGGTGGACAAGAGCAAGCAACACGTAGGGCAAATACAGCATAGCTGGAAACCTATTTCCATCCTCAACTTTATTTATGGCGTGGATGCTATATACACCACCCCGAAAACGGAGGGCACCATCAATGGCCGATTTGAGGACGACGACAATATTTTCCAAACAGGGGTTTACTTGCAAGCGGAAGTAGAGGCCCACGAAAAACTGAAGTTTGTGGGTGCCCTGCGCGCTGACTACCACAACCGCATCAACAGCGTGTTTTTCTCGCCCCGTGCCGCTATGGTGTTCAAGCCTGCGCCACGGCATACCATGCGCCTTACTTACAATAGGGCGTTCAGCTCGCCCGAAACCCTCAACCTGTTTTTGGATTTATCCAACGGCTTGATACCGAACGGCATCAACATTCGCGGTATAGGCAACGCCAACGGCTACAACTACCGCTATGGCGACAATGGCATGGCGCAGTTTCGCAGCTCGTATGCCGCTTCTGGCAATATGCCGCAGTGGTACGATGTGGGAGACCGCACGGACAACCACCTTTTCTTCAACGAAATTACTACCATTATCGGAAATGGCTTGGCCGGTGCCACGGGTTTCGATCCAGGTTTGGTAAGTGCGTTGGTAAATGGTTTGTTAACTGGTATCGGCGGCCCTTCGGGCACCATCCAAAATGTTGACCAGATTACGGTGGACTACGTGAAGCTTGCCGGCGGTGCCAGCATACAGGAGAGCCTTTTCGATATTAGCGGCTTCAATACCCGTAAAGGCATCGACAACCAAATAACCCAAACCATAGAACTGGGCTATAAGGGCATCTTGGGCGATAAGTTTTTTGTTACCGCGGATGGCTACTATACGCGGGTGAATAATTACGTGAGCCCGCTTACCTTGGCCAGTGCCAGCGTAATGTTGGATCCACAAGGTTTGTTGACGGCCATCGGCAGC
>CAYYZT010000488.1:0-2569 GCA_964476015.1 uncultured Chitinophaga sp. | reverse complement strand
AGCCGCCCTCCATTAGTAGGTTGGCTTCTCCGCCATGGTCCAGCCCGGCGGGGTTGCCTTCGGGGTAGTGTATTTCCAACTCGCGGGCCATTTCCTCGCCCACCTTCTCCACTATCTTGCCCCTGATGAGTTCGCCGTACCATGCGTAGCTCATCTGCCAGGCCAGCAGCCGTGCAAAGGCTAGGCTATCCAACGGCTCCCACGGGCGGGGCGTTATTTTCAGCAGGCCAAACTCCGGGGGCAGCTTTTGCGAATGGGCCTGTAAATAGGCGTTTACCCCTTTGGCGTATGCTTCCAAGGCTGTTCGCAATGTTTCGGGCATGGCTTCCAAATCGGTAGCGGCCAAGCGCTCAAAGCCGAGGATGCGGCTGGCGCGGTCGGTGTCCAGCGTGGCGCGGCCTATCACCTCGCTCAGTTGCCCGCGCGACACGCGACGGTTTATCTCCATTTGCCACAGGCGGTCTTGCGCGTGCGCATAACCTTGTGCAAAGGCCGTATCGTTCAGGTTTTGGCCGTAAATGTGCGATACGCCCCACTGGTCGCGGTATATTTTTACCGGCTCGGCAATGCCTTCGAGGCTTACGGAGCCGTCCAGTTGCGGCAGGTTGCGGCGCGCCTTTTTACGAACGATTGGCTTTAGAAACAGTAACGTGAGCTTTTCCAGTACACCCATAAAGTGTAAGGTAGAAATTCAAATATATGCCTTTGCGGTAAAAATGCCTAAAATGCTGCCACAAATCATTGGATAGCGTGGTTTTTCGATTAGAATATCCCTACTGGGCATTGGGTATGGTTTGCTAAATTTCAGCCACTTTTCAAATTTTTGGGTATTACGTTTGGGTTAAGGAGTTTTTTGTTATTTTAGTAAACAAGTTTCTCCTTGGTATATCTATTGAATCACCTGACGTTCCGACAAAATACAAAGGGGATTGGAAACATTGAGCATACTAAATCATTTCAGGTGAAAAGAACTTGCACGACACTGGTTGCCGCCGTTAGCTTGCTTTTTTGGGCTTCGTCTGCTTTTGCACAATTACAGGTAACTGCTACCCAAAATGCGCAAGCCCTTATCAATGCCATAGTAGGTCAGGGCGTTACCGTTTCCAATATTACCATCAATTGCCCCAACGGTGCCATCGGTACGTTTACGGCCAACGGATCCAACGTGGGCCTGCCTAGTGGTGTATTGATGACCACTGGCCGCGTGACCAATGCCATAGGCGGCGGCAACACCCTACCGGATGCGGGCACTAACCATGGCGTTACCTTTGCAGATCCTGATTTGACGACCGTGACAGCCGGGGCTACGTTTGATGTATGCATTTTGGAGTTTGACATAGTTCCTACATGTAATTCCTTGGCCATTAATTTCGTTTTTGGGTCGGAGGAATATTTGGAGTATGCAGGTGGCGGCCTTTCGGGACAAGTTATAAATGATGCATTTGGCTTTTTTATTACCGGACCAAACCCCGGTGGCGGTACATATAATGGACAGAACATAGCCCGGCTTCCCAATGGAACCGTAGTTTCCATCAATACCGTTAATCCAAATGTTAACAGTGCATTTTATGTAAACAATGGTGATGGCACCTGTCTTGGTTTTCCCCCATTTATCCCTTTTCCGGTAAACTGCACCAACCCGAATATTATACAGTACGATGGCTTTACTAGGCCAATTACGGCATCTGTTAGCGTTACCCCGTGCTCTACTTACCACATGAAGTTGGCCATTGGCGATGCCGTGGATGGTCTTTATGACTCTGGCGTGTTCCTTTCCTCCGGCGGTCTTTTCTGCCAAGGCGCGCAGAACATGGCGGTTACCTTTACCAACAACCTTACCTGTACCGCCCCCAACTCGGGCACCAGCACGGCCAATGTAACGGGCGGCACCCCTCCGTACACCTATACTTGGAGCACCACACCTACCCAAAACACCCAAACCGCCACGGGCTTGAGCGCGGGCAGTTATACGGTAACCATTACGGACAATGGCTGCTCATCGGTAACGGCTACCACTACGCTTACTACCGTTGGCCCTACCCTTACCTTTACCCAGAACAACATTCCTTGCAGCGGTGGCACCACGGGCTCGGCCACGGTGAACATTAGCGGCGGCACGGCACCGTTTACCATCGCTTGGTCCAACAGCGTAGCCACGGCCAACAACCCCAACCTCGTTGCCGGAACGTACAACGTGACCGTAACGGACAATATCGGCTGCCTCGCCATAGGTTCCGTTACCATTACCCAAGCATCCACGCTTGCGGCTACCGCTACGGCCACGCCATCGGCATGTGGTTCGGCAGGTACGGGCACCGTGTCGGTAACGGCTTCGGGCGGCACCGCACCGTACACTTATACTTGGAGCAATGGCCCTACCACGCAAAGCCAAAGCAATCTTGCCGCGGGTGCCTATAGCGTTACCGTTAGGGATAACGTAGGGTGTACTTATGTGGCCAGCACCGCCGTTACCACGCCCAACAGCTTTACCATCACGCTGGTAGGCGCGGCGGGCAACTGTACGCAGCCCAACTCCGCAGCTATCGACCTTACCGTAACCGGTGGCACC
>CAYYZT010000487.1:0-2581 GCA_964476015.1 uncultured Chitinophaga sp. | reverse complement strand
AAATGGCAACGTTATCAACAACGGTACCATTAACGGGGCCGCGGGCAACCCGGATGTGGGTGGGCTGAAGCTGGCCAACGGTACGGCCACACATGCCATTACCAGTGCCATCAACGGGGCTACTTTTGGTAATATAGAAGTGGACGATGCCGCTTTTGGTACTACCATGGTAAATACTACCGTCACTACGGGCAATACCAACATCATGGGCGATGTAACCGTTACAAGCGGTACGTTAACCCTAAACAACTTTACCACGGCAGTTACCATCGGTGGCACTACATCGGTTAGCGGTACGCTTACCATTGGGCATGTTACGGGTGCCAAAATCTTTAACAACCTTATCGTAAACATCGATGGCACGTTTAATACCGCAGCGGCTGCCGCAGTTACCATCAATGGCGACTTGGAAAACAACGGCACCTTTACGGCTACCTCCACAGGCGTTTGGACCTTGGCAGGTGTGGGCAAAGAAATACGTGGTGCCAACCCTATCTCCATTGCCAATACCGTAAACGTTACCAATGCCACGGGCTATACCAATAAAGGCAATTTTGTGGTGAACGCTTTGGCCGGGGCTGGTAGATTCACCAACGGCACCGATGCCGTGTTGACGATATTGGTGAACGGCCTGACCACTACCAACGTTGACTTTGCTACCAACACGCCAAATACGGTAGTATATGCGGGTGCATCGGCACAAACGGTAAGAAGCGGTGTGGGCATCGTTTACGACAACCTCACTATCGATAAAACCGCTGGCATTGCCACCATGAACGGCATTATTACCGTTAACGGTGATTTCTTGATTAACGGTGGCGGATTTGCCGATGGAGCAAGCATCTTTACCGGTCCGGGCACTGGCACGGGCAAATCGTTTACCATCAATGGCACGGGTACTTATACTACTACTTGGGCCAATGCCAATCCTATCCCGGTTTTTGACAGTTATTCATTAAGCCCTACCAGTAGCGTGGCGTTTAATGCCAATTTTGCCCAGAATATTCCTACCACACCTTCGCCTTACGGCAACCTTTCGGTAGCCGTTGGCGGCATTAAAACCGCTGCGGGGGATATTTTCATTGCCGGAAACCTCTCCGCCACTACCAGTACTTACAACATCGGTGTAAACAACACTACCACTGTGGAAGGCACCGTTACCGGCACCACCATAGCGGGTGCTGTGGGCACCACATCGTCTTTGGTACTGAGCGGCACTACCAACACCAACCTGCCCACCATTGCCAACCTGCTGAACCTTACCATAAACAAACAAGGCGGCACGGTAACGGCCAACGCAGTCAATACCGTTCCGGGCACGCTCTATCTAACTGATGGGGTACTAGCGGTTACTAGCACCCTTACCCTCACGGGCGATGTGGTTTCCGCAAGCGGTACCCTGTCGGGCACAGGCTCTTTGGTGCTTGGCGGCACCGCTGGCGGCAATTTGGGTACTATCAACCTTACTGGCGGGGCGCAAAACTTGGCGGCCATTACGTTTAGTAGGTCGGGCACCGCACCGTCGGCCACCATCAACGGCGACGTTACGCTCACCACCAACTCCGCCGCGGCATTGAGCATCAACAGTGCGGGGGGTATATTAAACTTCAATGGCAATGTTACCCTATCGGGCACTTCAGGTTCCATAACCTTCGGCGCGAACGGAGGCATCGTGAACATGGGCGACAATACCTTTACCAGCAATGCCACTACTGCTATACTCACCACGCTCGGCAATGCCGCTACCGATATAAGGTATATCGCCTTCAACGGCCCCAATGGTGGTTTTGCATGGAATATGCCCAACAACGCCGCCGCTGGCACCTACCGCTTGCCGATCGGTATTGCGGGCAACGTAACAGGCTTTAGGCCGATAACCATCCAAACGCTTGCGGCCGTTTCGGGCTTGGCAAACATCAAGGCGGGCTTTATCAACCACGATGGCACGGGCACGGTGTCGGGCACGGAAGTGCCTGCCACGGGCAACAACCGTGCGGGGTATATTGCCAACGTGAGCGTGCTTTCGGGCACATTGCCTTCGGCCCATATTACCATGACCTATCAAGATGCCGACTTTAACGGCGGCGCGCCCAGCGTGGCCGATGTGGCGGTGTACCGCTTCAACGGCACTACTTGGAGCAGGCTTGGCAAAAACTCGAACAACACGGCCAACGGCAACATTACCGTCATTAAAGACGGTATTACGCTTTCGGGCACCGAACCTTACGTGCTTGGCGTAACGGGCGGTACCGACCTGCCCGGCAACACCTATATATGGACCGGGGCCACCAGCACGGCTTGGAACGAACCTACCAACTGGGACCTGAACAACGGTGCCTTCCCCAACGATGCGGGCGACAACGTAATCATCAACATCAGTGGCGGCAACCAGCCCATCATCCCCAACGGCGTAAACTATAACGTGCGCGATTTGGAAGTGAGCAACGGCGCGGTGCTTACCGTGGGCGGCGGCGCAACGGGTATATTGACGGTACACGGAGTTTTCACCAACACCGCCACGTTGGACGGGGCCACGGGAAGCACGGTTTCGTTTGCATCCACTTTGGGGCAGACCATTCCG
>CAYYZT010000486.1:0-2600 GCA_964476015.1 uncultured Chitinophaga sp. | reverse complement strand
CTCAAGCTGGGCAGGGCACAGGGTGTGGCTATGGCGGCGGTGCTCAACCACGGGCTGGAAGTACACGAATATGCCCCGCGCAAAATCAAGCAATCCATTACGGGCAACGGCAACTCCAGCAAAGAACAGGTAGCGGCCATGCTGCAACACCTGCTCAAGTTTACAGAGCTACCCCGCTATTTGGATGCTACGGATGGGTTGGCCGTGGCCGTGTGCCATTTCTTCCAAAACAAACACATTGCCCCTGCCGCCTCTGCCAAAGGGAACGCAAAAAAACCAGTAAAGGGGGGATGGGGAGATTTTATCAAGGCCAACCCAGAACGGGTTAAATAGGCTACTGGAAATTGGCCGCTATACCCGCAGCCAATTCCTTAAACTCATCTGCCGACAACTTGACCCTCGGCGCACCAAAATCCAGATCGCCTATATTGTCCAACGGCACCAAATGGATGTGCGCATGGGGTACTTCCAAGCCTATTACAGCTATTCCTATGCGCTTGCACGGCACGGTCTTTTCCACGGCCGAGGCCACACGCTTGGCAAAAGCCCACAAACGTTGATAGGTATCGCTATCCAAATCAAAAATGTAGTCCATCTCCTTTTTGGATATCACCAAAGTATGCCCGGCCTTTAGCGGGCTAATGTCTAAAAAGGCCAAAAACGTTTCGTCTTCGGCCACTTTATGGGCTGGTACTTCGCCATTGATGATACGGGTGAAAATGGAGGCCATAAGGTTGCTTATCGGGTAATGGACAATACTTCGAACTGGATGTTGCCTGCGGGAGTAGTAACATCGGCCAGCTCGCCAACCTTTTTGCCCAACAAGCCCTTGCCTATCGGAGAGGTAACGGAAAGCCTTCCGGTCTTCAAATCGGCCTCGTTTTCGCTCACCAAGGTAAACGTCTGTGTTTTTCCAAGTTTCAGGTTCTTCACCTCCACGGTAGAAAGTATCAATACCTTGGAGCTATCCAGTTCCACATCGTCAAGCAGGCGGGCGTTTGCCAAGCTTTCTTGCAACTTGGCTATACGTGCCTCCAACAACCCTTGAGCCTCTTTGGCGGCATCATACTCCGCGTTTTCCGACAAATCACCTTTCTCTCTCGCTTCGGCTATTTGCCTAGATATATCCGCACGGCCTTGTGTGGTAAGGTACGCTACTTCTTCTTTCAGTTTTTGCAAGCCCTCGGGGGTCAAATAATTAATGGCTGCCATAGTAACAATGTTTATTTACTGCATTATGAAAAAAAGAAACGTCCCTGCATGCAGAAACGTTTCTTCAGTATCTAAAATAATAATTTTTACAAGTTAATCCTAACTCCGTATGTGTGGGTACCTTTAAATGGCGAGGTGGCGCGATAGGCATAGTCGATGCCGATTTTCGGGCCGTCAGCTTTCTTTTTGGTAAGCGGTACTTCAACCGACATACCAGCAGCTAAGCCAGTGTAAGCACTGGTGCGGGTATCCACGCTGGTAATGCCGTCTTCGTAGCGATAGCCGCCACGAACCATCAAAATGCCTTTCCAGCCATACTCCAAACCTCCGCCAAATTGGTCTTTGCCGAAAGAGTTGGAGGTAAAGTTGGCCATAAAGGTCAACCGGTGGTCGGGCTTCTCTTTAGCCTTGTCGATGTACCAATCGTAAGAGGCACCAAGGTTCAACTGCGAAGGAAGCTCGAAACGCTGCGTGCGTTGGCTTTGGGTAGAGGCATAATCATCTTCAATGGCCCTGCCGCGGAAGTTCAAACCATCGCCACCAAAGCTCATCGGGGTACCCACGTTGCGCAAAGAGATACCGAAACGGATGTTCTCGCGCGGGCCGGTTACGTATTGAATACCTGCATCCAAGCAAAAACCGGTAGCGGTAAGGTCATCGATACGCTCGTTAATCAAACGGAAAACAACCCCTGCATAAATGCTGTTGGAAAAAGCCCTGGAGTAGCCCAAGCCAATGTTAAGGAAGCCCGGCTTGAAAGTACCAAGACCACCCTCAGGAAGGGAAGTGGTGGTACGCTCCAAAGTGCCAAAGTCCAATGCATCAATGGTGAGACCTATTACGTTGCCTTTATCCTTGCCGAATTTTTGGGCCACGCCCGCAGCATTGATAAACACCTCGCTGCCCTGCAACCAGTGCGTACGGGCAAAAAGTATCTCGGTTTTGTTGGTAAACGCCAACCCCGCAGGATTCAAGCGCATCGCTTCCAATCCTGTTACGTGGGAAGAGTTCATGCCGAAAACACCCGATGTACGGCCCCAGCCGTTCATCAAAAGCTCGTATGCCCCCGCTTCGCCAGAACGGTCAGGGTTGCCTGCCCAAGATTGCGGGATAGCCGCCATAAAAGCCAAGCCAACCAAAGTAGCCTTAAATATCTTGTTCATTTTCATAACCATGTTAGAATGTACCTAAGTCAAACGGACGCATTACACCAAACCACTTCACCGTGCGCTCGCCAAGCCCCGGTGCTTCCACGTGTATAAGATATACACCGCTGGAAACAGGAATGTTTTTGGTGTTTTTCAAATCCCAGTCAAGAGAGTTGTCCAAATTGGTTTTTTCTGTATTCTCGCCATAGTGGGTATTCGGTCCCACGTCGCGCTTAAACT
>CAYYZT010000485.1:453-2600 GCA_964476015.1 uncultured Chitinophaga sp. | reverse complement strand
GGTGTTGCTATCAAAACCAATCTCGATGCCGCCCTGCGTGGCTGCACGGATAAATCGGAGCGCGTAGGCAATGCCACAGGCACCCAACACCGTGGAAGCCTCCATCAGTTCCTCGTCAATAACTACCGCACGGCCCAATTGGTCAAAAATTCTTACTATCTCGTCCGTTTGCTCTTTCGAAGTGTTTTTAGCCGCTATGCAGGTCATGCTTTCGCGTATGGCAATGGCCGTATTGGGCATGGCGCGCATTACGCTTACATGCGGGCCCACCAATTGCTGCATTTCGGCAATAGTAACCCCCGTAACCACGGACACCAGCACCTGCCCCGGTTGCCAATATTCTTTTAAAGGAGCCAATACCTCTGCTACCTGCTTCGGTTTCACGGCCAATATAACGATGCGCGCATTGTTCACGGCATCGGTATTATCCGCCGAAACAATAATGCCCTGTTCCTTATATGGCTCAAGCAACGCTACCTTCCTACGGGTGATAATTAAATCGGAAGGTTGTATGTAGTTTGCCGCCAACAGACCCTCTGCTATGGAGATGCCCAAGTTGCCGCCCCCGATAATGCCGAGGCGATTTTGTTTGCTCATTGAAAGTGTATTTTGAAATGCTCTCCGAAGCTACAAAATATAGCGGTAAACATGGCCCATAAAAAGTGGCCCGTGATGGTGAATCACGGGCCTGCGCACAAATTAAACTAACGGCAAAAATTGGTGGTAATAGTAGTATGTGCCTTGCATCTTTATTGTATGTTCAAGATACACGGTTTGTTTCTATTTTCCCAATAATATGATAAATATTATTTCTAGTAATCTGTCTCAATACCAGAAACTTACGCAAGTGTATTAATCAAAAGACATTGGCCACAAACATGACCTAAATTGGATATACCGCAAAAACAGGAAGGAATAATAAGAAATACTGCAGTAATAAGGTATTATGCGGAGCAGGAAGTGCCAAAAATAAAGAAGGGCGCGGCTTTGGTTAGAAAGCGCACCCTTCAGTGCAAAGAATTTAAACCCATAAATGTTTGATAGTAGTGCTGCATTAGCTCAGGTGTACGCGGGCCGTTTGCAGATACATGTTTTTAACTTTGCTAGCCTTGGCAAGTGTTTCCACGTAATTTTGCAAATCGCCATTGCGCATAAAATCCATGGCTTTGTTTTTTAGTTCGGTGTACTGCTTCATCAGTGTACGCATCCGGTTGATTTTGAGTATCTCTAACATGGCTGTTGTTTTTGAGGTTAGTTATTCATTGTTCTGTTTGTATCAAAGCAAGTAACGTGCCAAAATGCCAACCGGGTTGCCAAAGCATATCTTTTCTTGAAAATAATTTACCAATCAATTGATTTTCAACAAGATAATTTAATCAGCAGAAGCGTCTATTTTACTTTAGGTAGTAGCGTAAAAGAATTATCCTACATAAAGCAACGCAAAGCCGTGCGTAGCGTAGCCAGTGGAATGTAACCAATAAAATACTACGGATAAATTGTGCGATGCAATGTCCTCACTTTGGGCAGATGCACTCATGGTGTATGCCACACCTGTGGCGACAGGAAAATGCCGCTCCACATATCGGGGAATACCAAAACATTGACACTGCCCGCATTATAGCACATATAACAACAATAAATACCCCATATTCCACACTGTGGAATACACAGTCACAACCAATAAACAAAGATGGGGGAAGTGGCTAAATCAATCGTCGTTCAACTTCAGTACCGCCATAAATGCAGACTGCGGTACTTCTACGTTGCCAACTTGTCGCATACGCTTTTTGCCTTTCTTCTGCTTTTCCAAGAGCTTACGCTTACGTGAAATATCGCCACCGTAACACTTCGCGGTCACATCTTTACGCATTGCGCTGATGGTTTCGCGGGCGATAATTTTGGCCCCTATAGCTGCCTGAATGGCAATAACGAATTGTTGTTTGGGCAATAGCTCTTTTAGCTTCGCACATAAGCGACGGCCAAAATCATAGGCTTTCTCCCTATGTATCAAGGAAGAGAACGCATCCACGTTCTCGCCGTTCAGCTTAATGTCCATTTTCACCAAATCGCCAGCTTGGTAATCGTTCATGTGGTAATCGAAAGAAGCATAACCACGGGATATAGACTTGAGCTTGTCGTAAAAATCG
>CAYYZT010000485.1:0-443 GCA_964476015.1 uncultured Chitinophaga sp. | reverse complement strand
ACGATTTCGGCCAAAGGCATCTCAAAAGTAAGCTCCACACGGGTGGTGGTAAGGTAGCTTTGGTTTTTTAAAACACCACGCTTGTCCATGCACAGCTTCATAATGCTACCAATGTACTCGGGCTTGGTAATTACTTGTGCCTTAATATAAGGCTCCTCTACCCTATCCAAATAGTTCGGGTCGGGCAAGTCGCTAGGGTTGTTCACTACCAACTCCTCGCCCTTGGTGGTGTAGGCAAAGTATGATACGTTGGGCACGGTAGTAATTACCGTCATATCAAACTCACGCTCCAAACGCTCTTGGATAATATCCAAGTGCAGCATGCCGAGAAAGCCACAACGGAAACCAAAACCCAACGCCACGGAGCTTTCGGGCTCGAAAATCAAAGAAGCGTCGTTCAATTGTAATTTCTCCAATGACTCTCGCAGCTCTTCAAAATCGTC
>CAYYZT010000484.1:0-2610 GCA_964476015.1 uncultured Chitinophaga sp. | reverse complement strand
AAGGCATGGGGCCAGGGTAGCGGAAATGCTCGTCCGTGTGTTCTTGGTCGGGCGAGCTTTTTAGGTAGTTTTGCCAGAAATATTCCACCCGCGTGGTGCCGTGGTGGGTGCGGATGAAATCGACGATAACATCGGGCAGGCTGTGCTTTTTCGCATATTCCACGCCCTTTTTTACGTGGCTGATAATGATGCGGGCACTCTCCTCATACGGCAGATCGTCGTGCGGGTTTATCTCGGCATGTTGGTTCTCGATAAAGTAAACCGGCATGTCCATTTTGCCGATGTCGTGGTATAGCGCGCCCACCTTTACCAGCATGGTGTTGGCTCCTATCTCATAGGCCGCCGCCTCGGCAATGTTGGCCACCGAAAGCGAGTGGTGGAACGTGCCGGGGGCTTTCAGCGAAAGCTCCTTGAGCAGCGGCTTGTTAATGTCCGACAACTCCAGCAGCGTTATTTCGGATACAAAACCGAATATTTTCTCGAAAACCGGTATCAACGGGTAGGCTAGCAAGGTAAGCAACACGTTGAGGGCCAACATGCCCGCGTTGCTGTATTCTATCTCCTGCACGTTGCCGCTCTGTATCAAAGCGGTGGCCAAGTACGTAACCAAATAAGTGATAAGGATGTAGGCGTTCGAAATAAAGAACTGCGACCAGTAATAGGCGCGGATGGTAGTGAAAATGGCTATCATGCCGGCCATAAACTGCATAAAGGTGTACTCGATGCCCAGCGGCACGATGAACCCGCACAGCAGCACCAAACAGGCATGGGAGTACATGGCCACCCTCGACCCAAAAAACGTGCGCAAGATGATGGGCACAATGCAGAACGGTATGGCGTACAGGATGTTTAACTTGGCCTGTACCAACCCGCTCACCAGCCCTATCATGGCCATCATCAGCAACAGGGTGAAAAACAGCTTTTGGTTGCTGTGGAACACTTCTGGCGCAAAAGAGCGCATGCTTATCATAAACACCGTGAGCACGATAAGCGTGAGCAGGAAATTGCCCAGCCCTATCATATACCGCTTGTCTTCGGTAAGGGTGCGGTTGGCCTCGGCGTTTTTATAGCTCAGTAGCACTTGGTATTTGTCCAAGGTTACTATCTCGCCTTCTGAGATGATTTTCTCCCCCTCCACTATGCCGCCTTGGGTGGTAGAAATACTTTCCAAGGCTTCGGCCAGCAACTGTTCGGTGGTTTCGCCGTCGTAGCCTATGTTGTACCGCACCGATTCTTCCAACAGCGGCAGCAACACGTTTATGCTGGCGTATCGGTTGCCTTCCAGCTTGTCGCGCATCACGCTAAAAGCTTCTTGCAGCGTATAGAAATGTTCCACCCGGCGGCGACTGGCCTCGGCGGGCCCCTCAAAAACGTAGACTTCGTTTATCTTTTTATCGTGGTGCTCCTTGGCCACGTTGATGATGCCGAAATCATAGATGTCGTCGATGATGTTCAGCCCCAGTGCCAAGGTACGCGCCGAATCCTTGATGATGTCTTGCTTGGGTATGTCTTCCAGTTCGCGCTGGCGTTGCAAGCGGGTGGCGAGGGCGGTGGTAAAGGCTTTCTTGGCGGCCAATGCCGCCGCGGTATCGATACGGTAATAGGGGATGAAATCCTTTTCTATCAAGGCTTCCTCGTTCTGCAACACGGCATCCGATTTCAGTATGCCGAAATCGAACGGGGCGATAAGCGATTCGTACTTCCACGGGCGGCCCACCTCAAACTGGTAGCGGAATTTGCCATAGCGCGGAAAGAAGCTCGTCATCACCAACGCGATGAGCAGCACGAAGAGATATTTGATAATCTCTTGGTGCCTATTGACCAAAAATGTGAAAAACTGCTTCAATTATCGGATATTTGCCGTGCCTTGGGGCTAAGTTAATTGGTTAATCCGTTAATCGGTTAATCGGTTGATTGGTTTTTAAACATTTGGAGATAAAAACCTGAACCTTTCTTGGTTTTGGTCAATTGTTATAACCGATAAACTGATTGATATCAACGAATTTACCGATTAACCGATATACAGATCAACCAATAAACAGATCAACCAAACATGAAAGAAGTATATATCGTTTCCGTGGCCCGCACACCCATTGGGGCGTTCAACGGCGTGCTGTCGCCGCTTTCCGCAATTGAGCTAGGCTCCATCGCCATTAAGGCCGCCGTAGAGCGCGCCGGTATCCAGCCAGCCCAAGTGCAAGACGTGTACATGGGCAACGTGGTGAGTGCCAACCTTGGCCAAGCCCCGGCCCAACAGGCTTTGCTAAAGGCGGGCCTTAGCCCCGAAACCCCTTGCACCACCGTAAACAAGGTATGTGCCTCGGGCATGAAGGCCATTATGCTGGCCGCCCAAACCATTATGCTCGGCGACAACGACATTGTGGTTGCCGGTGGCATGGAAAGCATGAGCAACATACCGTACTACGTTCCGCAGGCCCGCAATGGCTACCGCTACGGCAACGGCGAGTTTTTGGACGGTATCGTTCGCGATGCGTTGCAAGACCCTTATAAAGGCTACATGATGGGTAACGCCGCCGAGGTGTGTGCCAGCCGTTACAACATCAGCCGCGAACAGCAGGACGAGTACGCCGCCGAGAGCTACCGCCGCGC
>CAYYZT010000483.1:0-2629 GCA_964476015.1 uncultured Chitinophaga sp. | reverse complement strand
CACCGGCCAAGAGTATGGTGCCGTCCCGTTGGGCCTCGGCCTTGTACACGAACCCATGGTCTTTGAATATCCGCCTCCACAGAACGTTGCCATGCACATCCAGCAGGGCGACCGCGGGCCTGCCGTTGGCATGGAAGGTATCGAGCTGCGCCCACATAGCCAGTTTTCCGTAGCGGTAGGTTATGCCCGCATACACGTCCTCCCCCTTGGTGCCGTACAGTTTTCTTTCTCCCAGATTCCCCGCGGTGTCCAGTTTGAGAAGGCAGGGTTCGCCGAGGTTGCCGAAGCTGTTGGTATACCCCGAGATGAACAGGGAGTCGCCGATGCGCGTCACGTAGCTGCCGTAATCGTAACTAGCCCCTCCGTGGTACCACGTGTCCAAGGTGTTTCCGCTCGTATCCAGCACCCAGACCACCGCACTCATTTGTCCCATGCCATGGGATGTCGTGCTTCCGACGGCATACAATCGATTCGATGCTGTATCATAATAGATACCTGAGCCCATTTCTTGTCCGGCACCGCCGAATGACCTCACCCAAATGGAATCGCCCTCCTTGGTAAACTTTCCCACCATGAAATCTTCCGGTTCTACCGTGTCCGCATAAACCCCAGCTACGTAAAAATTACCGTTTGTGTCAAGGATCAGAGTACCAGGGTTGCCTATTGCGCGTGTAACGGTTGCTTGCCCGTACGTTTTTGTCCACAAGATGCTGCCAGCCGTATCAAGCTTGGCCAGTTTTAGGACATAGGTGAAATCGGCCTTGGATATCGGACCCGTTCCGCATAACAAATAGCCGTCATCCAATACGGTAATATCCATGCCGATGTCTAGGCCGCCTAGAAAATCGTAGGCCTTATTGAACGTATTCTGCCCTAAAAGTGCAAAGGTGCACACGGACAGCACTATACTTAATAGACATCTAACCATATTGTTGCGGTTATCACTTTACGATAGACAGCTTGCCGCTGGAGAGTGTTGCACCCTCTTTCGAAAGCACGAACAAATATATGCCGTTTGAGAACATCGATACGTCGATATTGGTTTTCCGCCCTCGCAAGGCGGTCTGGTACTGAGTTTGCCCCATCAGGTTGAAGATGCTGAAGGTAGGGGTTCCCCCGATAGGGTCCTCTGGCATGTATTCAACAATTATTTCGTCCTGCGCCGGGTTTGGATAGACTCGGATATTCTGCGGGGCACCAAGAATAATGGCATGTTCCTCCGGGGATTCTTTCGGAGATTCCCTCTTGCTGCTCACCTGTTTGGTTTCGAACACGCGCGTCACGGTGTCCACCCCTACCAGTTCCAGTATCACCTGCGCTTGGAACGCCGCCAAGGAGCTATCCGCATGTGCTATGGCCGCAATGCTGTCCAAATAAGAGGTGGCGTTGCCCTCGCCCACCATCTCGAACCACGTCCACCCGTTCTCGGCGAACGTGAGGTTGAACTTCCTGAGCTGCACGAGCTTTTTGAGGTCCTGATTGTACACGGGTAAGCTGTCGTATATATTCGCGGCTTCGGTGTACTGGGAATCCGCCGCATAGTATTCCGCCAGCAGCAGTTGCAACTGCACGTCGGTCTCCGTTTTCAGGCTGTCCACTATCCGCTCTATGGTGAGCGTGGTATCGCGCCCCTCCCAATAAAGCAGCTCGCCGTAATTGACCGAAAGCTGGTGGCGGTAGGCGTAAATGTTGTCTATTATCGGTTTCCTCAAAGAAGTGCTGTCCTGATACTGTTCCAACAGTTCCAGACTGTCGGGATGGAACTGATCCGCAATCCTCCCAAGCTCTTTCCAGATAACATTGCTATGTGGTGCGTTGATTCTTAGTAGATAGGCCAAGTCGCCCTTGTCAAAACTCGGTCGCTCGTATATCAGCGCAAGGAAAGCGTCGTCGGATGTCATCCCGTTCGAGGAAAGGAGGGTATCGCGTAGGGCACCGTCGGCGACCAACATGTTTCGTATGTGCCCAATGAGGCTGGTGGTCCGCCCGTGGTCGAGCAGCGAGTTGTTTATGGCCATCCCCGCCTTAAGGGAATCGTTGATGTTATAGATTTCGTCGGCCTTGCCAGCCCCCGCACCACTGGTATCAATTTTAGGCGGGCAAGGTGTCTGAAAAGATAAGGGTGGGCATGGAAATATATTTACGCCATTACTGGTACAGCTCAAATTCGGTATTTGGCCCGTGCCGTTACCATGTCGGTAATAGAAAGTCCTTCCATTAGGGTACAAGTATAAATGGGTGTTATCGGTAGTGCCGCAGGTGCTAAAAAATGTATTGTTTGCCGTAGTGCTGCCATTCACACATATCCCTTGGTTTTCCGCAATTTCTCCGCTCAGTACTACGATGTGGTCCATTTCGTTCTGCACGGTGTTGCACTTTATCACTAGGCCGCTGTTGTCCAAGGAGTTGGCCAGGGCGTACACGTGGCTGCCGCCCCTGATGGTGTTGCGGTATATTTGGCTGGAGAAATGGCCCGTCGCCGTGCTATAGATGCCGCAGGAAATCCCCGCCGAGGTGTTGGGCAGGCTTATTTCGTTGTCCTGTATCATGGGGACGATGTTGCCCTGGTTGAGTATCCCCGTGGAGAAATGGAAGGTGGGCGCCGGGGCGAGGCTGTCCACTATGATGA
>CAYYZT010000482.1:0-2642 GCA_964476015.1 uncultured Chitinophaga sp. | reverse complement strand
ACACCAATGAAGTGCATACCAAGCGCAGCGTGGATAATGAAGGTATGTGGTTCAGGAGCGCGTTGTATTTTTATCCAAACGTGAATTGCCGCGCTATAAGGTGCAAGCTGGATAACAGGCCGAACCCCGCTTACATAGCCATGGACGAAATGATGCTGCGCCCGGCAGGCGCGCTGATCATATCAAAAGATAAGGAGGGCAGGGTAATGGTAAATAATCATTTGTTCAAAAAAGGAAAGTGAGTATGGGCAGGATAACAGAACAACAGGTTTATGATTGGCTTGCGGATGTAACAGACCCGGAAGTGCCCGCGCTGAATATACTGGACCTGGGCATAGTGCGTAAAGTGGAAGTGAAAGACAATGAGGGCGGGCAGGAAATAAAAGTATTCATTACCCCTACCTACAGCGGCTGCCCTGCAATGGATGTGATAGCCATAGGCATACGCATGGCGCTTGCGGGGCATGGTGCAAAGCTAGGATTTATAAGGAAAATTGGAACAGAAATGACTAAAGGTTACCCCTGCCCCCTTAAGCGTCCTCGCTTAAGGAGTCGTGCTACCAGCAAGCCCTGGCACATAATATCCTACCCTTTATACGTATAGTCGGTGCCCGTTTCTTCCTCCTCTTCCTCGTCCCTAAAAGGGTCTTCCTCTGGTTCGGGCAAGTCGTAGTTTCTATAGGCCAGTGCCAGCAACAGTCCGGTGGCCGTGCCAGCCAAGTGGCTCTCCCAGCTAATGCCCTCCAGGCCCGGCATCAATCCCCAAACCAAGCTGCCATATAGCACGACAATAATGGCCACGGCCACACTGCGGCGGCGCTCCTTTCGCAACAAACCGCCCACCAGCAAAAACACCGCCCAGGCATATACCACGCCGCTGGCCCCGATGTGCCAAGCGTTGTTGGCCGTAAGCCAAACCAATAGGCCCGTCATCCACCAACCATGCAGCACCACGCCCATAAAGGCGCGGGGATAGAAGTAGCCCAGCATCCAGCCCAGTACCATAATAGGGGAGGCGTTGGATAGTAAGTGCTGCCAGTCGCCGTGTATCAAGGGGGCAGTGATGATGCCCAGTAAACCGTCCACCTCGCGCGGGTGTATGCCCAAAGTGTACAGCGACAAATCTTGCGTGGCCTCGAACAGTTTAATCATGGTGAGCACCACCACCAAAATGGCCGGGAACAGCAGCGGCAGCAGTACGTCTTTTCTTTCTTCAGGCATCCTTTTAAGCGGTGGTTGCGTTATGGGTTACAATTGAATTTACTACGAATTGGTAACTTTGTGCGATATTGGTATAGCTTTTGTAAAAACCGAGCGCATTACCGTTCAAACACTTGGCACCAAAAAACGCACCACCATGAAAAACCTGACACAATACCCGATTTTGCTCCTGCTTCTGTCTTTTTTGGCATTTTCTTGCAGCACCAGCCGTACCGTGGAGCGGGTAAGCCCCAACGAACAGATTGACCTGAGCGGCCGCTGGAACGATACCGACAGCCGCCTGGTGGCCGACGAAATGATTAAGGACGTTTTGGCACGCCCGTGGAGGCAAGAGTTTGTAAGCACTACCAACAAGCCGCCGCGCATCATCGTGGGCACCATCATCAACAAAAGCCACGAGCACATCAACAGCGAAACGTTTGTTAACGACATAGAGCGAGAGCTGCTGAACAGCGGCCTCATCAAACTGGCGGCAGGCAAAGAAGCCCGTGAAGAACTACGCCAAGAACGTGGCGACCAGCAGAACTTTGCCTCGCCCGAAACCGCCAAAGCTTGGGGCAAGGAAAAAGGGGCCGATTATATGCTGCAAGGCACCATTAACAGCATTGTGGACGAATACGGCAAAAAACGCACCGTAACCTACTACGTTGACCTCACCCTTACCGACCTCGAAACCAACGAAAAGGTGTGGATCGGCAACAAAAAAATCAAGAAGTATATCGAGAACTAAGGTTTAAAAGCCTTGGTGCCCTTTGTGGTTTTACCTTAGTGTACTTAGTGGTTAAAATCCTTTCCACGTACCATTATGCGGAAATACCGTCAACATATACCAACCTTATTTCTATTGTTGGCCCTAATGCTTTTTAGTGCCTGCGCCAGCTATTACCAGCGCAACCTAGCCTTCCAGAACGCCTTTACCATGGGCGAAATGGACGATGCGCTGAAACAACTGGAAAACAAGAAGGCCAAGAAGGATAAGGTAAAAGTGCTATACTACCTCAACAAAGGTGTGGTGGCGCAAATGATGGGCGACTACGAAACAAGCAAACAAGCCCTTTTGGCCGCTGATAGGATGATTGAGGATTACCAGAAAAACTATGGGTTGGTGGCTCTTTCGTTCTTGGCCAATCCCAACATCATCGCTTACCAGCCAGAGGATTTTGAGGCGGTGCTGATGCACTATTTCCAAGCGAAGAACTTTATAAGTTTGGGCGATTATGAGGGGGCGTTGGTAGAGATAAGGCGTATCAACCTGAAAATCAATTACATCAATGACAACCGTAAGCAGCGCATCACCTACCAGCGCGATGCCTTTGCCCATGCCTTGATGGGCATGGTTTATGAGGAAGCAGGAGATATAAACAATGCTTTTATCGCGTACCGAAATGCTTATGAGGTGTATAGGGATGATTATGCCAAAA
>CAYYZT010000481.1:0-2660 GCA_964476015.1 uncultured Chitinophaga sp. | reverse complement strand
AGCAGGTGCAGGCTTTCGGGTGTGGTAATGAGGAACTCGGGCATGCGCTTCTTTTGTGCGGCGCGCTGGGCGCTGGTGGTGTCGCCGGTGCGCAGGGCCACTTCCCAATTTAGGCCGAGGCCCTCCACGGCGCGGCTCATGGCGAGGTATATCTCTTTGGCAAGGGCGCGGATGGGAGTTATCCAGATGACCTGCAGGCCGTTGTTGGTGCGGGCTTGGTAGTCGGTAGGGTGGCGATGCATAAACTCCAGCAGCGTGGCCATGCCCAGCGAGTAGGTTTTGCCCGTGCCGGTGGGGGCGTTCACTAGCCCATGGTAGCCTTGCAGATAGGCCCGCCAAGCCTCTTCCTGAAAGGGGAAAGGCTGCCATCCTTGGCCTTGGAACCAAGCACGGGCGGGGGCTATGTCTTGCTTATCCGGCATCAACCTTAATCTATAATGTAGTGAGTAGCCCTAGGCAGAAGACTGATAGAAGGAATGCTTTTAGCCACACCATGCAAGGTTCATTACACAACGTATTGCTATAAGCTATTGTTTAACGTGGATGCAGGAGCGAATCACTAACTACTCCACATTGATGTGCAAGTTGCGCAAAATCCTAGCCCGTGCCGCCGTTATTCCTACTACCAGCAGTGTCATGCTGCCGCCAAATACCACAGCAGGAACCGTGCCGAACCAATGTGCCGTAAGGCCCGATTCAAACTCGCCCAGCTCGTTGCTGGAGCCTACGAAGATATTGTTTACCGCCGATACGCGGCCTTTCATGTGTTCGGGGGTGTGGAGTTGCAGTAGGGTACTGCGCACGTTTACACTGATGCTATCGAACAGACCTGCCAAGAAAAGCATGAACAGCGATAGCCAAAACCACTGCGACAACCCGAAACCGATGATACATAAACCGAACCCGGCCACTGCTATCAGCATTTTTTGCCCGGCTTGGTGGCGAATGGGGTAGCGGGCCAAGAAAAACGTCATCAATACGGCACCGAAAGCGGGTGTGGCCCGTAGGATGCCCAACCCCTGCGGGCCGATTTTTAGGATGTCGTTGGCGAAAACGGGCAACAGAGCTACCGCACCGCCAAACAGCACGGCAAACATATCCAAAGAAAGGGCATGGAGAATAATCTTGTTGTTGAACACGAACCGCAACCCCTCCGTTAGCCGCTGCACTATTCCTTCGCCGGAGTTTTGTTGTACGCTCTCGGGCAACGGACGGGCGGCTATCATGGTTACAAACACCAAGGAAAAAGCCACTAGGCAGGCTTGGATAAAAAACGTGGTGTGCACCCCGATAAAGCCGTATAGCAACCCGCCCAAGGCTGGCCCTGCCACGGAAGCGATGTGCCAGTTGGCACTGCTCCAGGTAACGGCATTTTGAAACTGCTTTTTATCAACCAACTGTGGCAAAAAGGCGAACATGCCCGGACCTAAAAAACTACGGGCAATGCCAGTGATGAAAATAACGATATAGATGGGATATACTTGTCCCTTGAATGCCTGTTGCGCGGCATCGAACGTAAAAAACCACAGCAGCGCGGAGCACACTACCAAGGCAGCAATGGCCAGCACGATTATACGTTTTCGGGGTACTTTGTCCACCATGTGCCCAGCTAGAAACGAGAAGCCGATACTGGGAATTACTTCCGTAAGGCCAATGGTGCCCAAAAGGAGCTTGCTGCCCGTCATTTCATACACCAGCCAGCCTACTACCACGCTCTGTATCTGTATGGCCAGTGTAATGCAAAACCGCATGGCCAAAAACAAACGAAAATCCTTTACCTGAAGGGCAGCGTAGGGATTGTGCTTGGGAAGAAAGTCGCTCATTTTTTAGTTGCGGGTTACGGGTTGCGGGTTACGAGTTGGAGGAATAGATAGGTTTCTGAATCAACTCGTAAGAGGAAGTCACTCATATAGCCATAGGTTACGCACTTTAGCCCCGCTAGTGTATGGATTGCTAGTTTCGGGTTGAAGCAATGTGTAGCTCGTTTTTTAAAACCAACTCGTAACCCGCAACCCGTAACTCGTAACAAACTGCTACACTATGGTATTCCAAGAAAGGCTATCCGCCACATTTCCCACCCGGATGTCGTTTAGCCGCTTCTTCACGCGCATCATAAAGCTCTCTTCGTTCCATTCGGGCAGTTGGTATTCGCGGGCGCGGATGGAGATGTTTTGGATAGGCGCCACTACGGCTGCCGTTCCGGCGCCAAAAGCCTCGGTTACGCGGCCTTCTTGCAGGGCCGTTTCCAGTTCGTCCACACTAATGCGGCGTTCTTCGGCATGCATGCCCAGTTCGTGCGAAAGAGTAAGGATGGAGTCGCGGGTAACGCCGTCCAGTATGCTGGATGAGAGCGGCGGAGTAACCAATTTATCGTCGATAACGAACATTACGTTCATAGTGCCGGCCTCATCCAAGTAGCGGTGCTCTTTAGCATCCGTCCACAGCACTTGGTCATAGCCCTCTTGGCGGGCCAGTTGGGTGGGCAAAAACGAGGCGGCATAGTTGCCGCCGCACTTGGCATAGCCAGTGCCGCCCTCAGCCGCGCGAACGTACTGGGTCTCAATTTTCATGTTGAGCGGCTTGGCGTAGTATGGCCCTACGGGGCTGGTAACGATGATAAACAGGTATTTTTCGGATACTTTCACCCCCAAACGCTGCTC
>CAYYZT010000480.1:0-2661 GCA_964476015.1 uncultured Chitinophaga sp. | reverse complement strand
TATTTTAGGTGGCTTTACGTTGGTGCGCAGCTACGAGCCGTTGGATATTGTTGCCCTGCCATACCCCAAGGATTTATTTGTCGCTATCGTGCATCCGCAAATAGAGGTACGCACCGAGGATGCCCGCCGGGTGCTGCCCACAGAGGTATCCCTAAAAGATGCCGTGCGCCAGTGGGGAAACGTAGCGGGGCTGGTGGCGGGTCTCGCCAAAAACGACCTTGCGCTTATTGGCCGTTCCTTACAGGATTTTATCGTGGAGCCTGCCCGCGCCCCATTGATACCTGGCTATTACGAAGCCAAACAGGCCGCCATGGATGCGGGGGCATTGGGCTGCAACATTTCCGGCAGTGGGCCAGCCATGTTCGCCCTGTGCGGCGATAAAGCCATTGCCGAAAGGGTTTCCCAAGCCTTGGGTAAGGCGTTTGGCAACAGAGGCATCGAAAACCATACGTATGTTTCGGCAATCAATGGGGAAGGGGTGAGGGCGTTGTAAATCGTTTTGGCAGCATATTTGCCATGGATGATTTGTAAAACACGAAAGCCATGAAACGTCCATCCAGCAGAAACCCGCAGAAGGTAAGGGAAGAGAAAGAATTTCCCAAAACGCCCGGCTACAAAACCCCTGCCGGTGCCTACGAACCCGAAACCTCGCAACGCAAACTCACCAAGCGAGAAAGCAAAGAGGGTGGAGACCCGACTAAGGTGGAGTAGATTGTCGGGGAGCCAATTTCCTCCATCACAATACCAACTGCTTCGATTTGTTGATAGAGCTTATCAAATAAGGATTCCGTAAGCTCTTTTCATTCACCAAGTCCACCTCCCTTTGAAAGAGGTCTTTTAAAGAAAACAACAAGGCGAAGTAGTTGTCGGAATAGGTTACGGGGTCAATATTCTCTTCAAAATTCACCAAAACATCCACGTCGCTTTTTTCCGTAATGTTGCCTTTGGCCGCTGAACCAAAAATGTAAGCCTTGGTAACCTTGTGGGCACGCAGGATATGCTGTAATTCCGACAACTTTTGTTCTACCAAAGGATGCATACAGCTAATTTACAAATAATAAGGGTCTTGTGTCTTGGGTCTCACATCTTGTGTCTAAATAAAAAAAGAGCGTGGCCCGCTGAAGGCCACGCTCTCGATCTGCACAAATAATTAATACTAACAGCGTCTTTACTCAATCCACATTGCCATGCAGGAAAGAGTTGTTGTTTTTGCGCAACTCGCCGCCGCGCTCGTCGCCTTCGAAAAGGCTATAGCGGGAGTAGCTAGATTCGTTTGATAGCTGCGTGTTGTGCAACTGTATGTTGCGGCGCTTAAAGGCAGGCTCGGCTTCCAGTTCGGTGAGGCTGTTCGGGTTGTTCAGCTTCATGTTCAGGTTGCGCAAGCGGCGTAGGCGCTCGTTCAATAGGTCGTCTTCTTTGGTGGCCTTGGGCTGTTGTTGCTCGGTCTCGCGAACGCGGTAAACAAAGCCTTGCTCTTCCACGGCCTTCTCTTCCACCTTGCGTACTTGAAAATCCAAGGAAGGGTCTTCGCTTGCCACGGTTTCGTTTACCAAGCTATCGGCCTCGGCAAAAAAGAAGTTTTCCTCGGTTTGGAAGGTAACCTCTTCCTCCTTTACTGGCTCCACCGCTTCGGTTTGGGGCGTTTCGAGGTCGAAAGAGAACGTAACGGCGTTGGTTTCGTCCGAAATAAAAGTTTCGCTTAGCGGCTCTTCCACCACCTCTTCCTTGCGGAAAACGAACATTTCTTCTTCCTGCTTAGGCTGGATGGTTTCTTCCTCAAACTTTACTACAGGGGCTACTTCCACTTTCGGTGTAACTACCGTGGCCGTGTTGCTGGTGCCCAAGTCGTGTACCACACGCTTGCTGCCTACGGTTTCGTAGCTGCCGCTGATGCTTTTTTTATCGAAGCCGGTAGCGATAACGGTTACGCAGATTTTATCGCCCAAGGTATCGTCGTCGCAAGTACCGAAGATAACGTCGGTGTCGGCACCAACGGCTTCCAACACGTACTCGTGTATCTCGGTAATCTCGTCGATACGCATTTGGTTGGTACCGGAAGTGATGTTCAATAGGATTTTTTGCGCGCCACGGATGTCGTTGTCGTTCAACAGCGGGCTGGCCAACGCGTTTTGGATGGCTTTAGCGGCGCGGTCCTCACCTTCGGCTACGGCACTACCCATAATGGCTACGCCGCTGTTCTTCATCACGTATTCCACGTCGGCAAAATCGACGTTGATTTGGCCGGGAACGGTGATGATTTCGGAGATACTTCTGGCAGCAATGGCCAAGATGTCATCCGCATGGGCGAAAGCCTCGCTACGGGTAAGGTTGCCGTATATCTCGCGGATGTTGTCGTTGCTGATAACGATCAAGCTATCCACGGCGTTGCGCATTTCCTCTATGCCCAGCTCGGCTTGTTTGATTTTGCGACGGCCTTCGAAGAAAAACGGGCTGGTAACGATGCCAACCGTAAGGATGCCCATGCTACGCGCCAAAGCGGCTACCACAGGGGCGCCACCGGTACCGGTGCCACCGCCCATACCGGCAGTGATGAACACCATGCGGGTGTTTTTCTCCAACAGGTTGCGCACTTCTTCCAAAGACTCTTCGGTGGCCAAGCGGCCGATGTCCGGGTTGCTACCGGCACCCAAGCCGCGGGTG
>CAYYZT010000479.1:0-2662 GCA_964476015.1 uncultured Chitinophaga sp. | reverse complement strand
CCCTTTGGCATCGCCGATAAGCAGGTCGAGGTCGCCATCGCCATCCAAATCGCCGAAGGTGGGTTTCAGGGCTTTAAAGGTATCGGTGGGGTAGAAGCTGGCGAAACCGAGCCAGTCATCGTCCACCAGTTCAAACACAGGGGTTTGTGGCGTGCCGATGTTTTTAAACAGGGCCAACTGCGCGCTCTGCACCGTGCTGTCGCGGTAGTAGCCGAAGTTGCCCACTACCAAATCCATCAGCGAATCGCCATTGTAGTCCACAAACACGGGGAACGCGCCTAGGCCCAGTTCTATCATATCGCCTTCTATAAAATCGCGTTGCACCAAATGTAGCTTCACGGAGTTGTTGGTGCTGATGTTTTGGTAGAAAAGCGTGGTGTTTTTGCTGGCACTGATGGTAGGTTCGTTCGGTGCCACTATAATATCCTTTTTGCCGTCGTTATTGGCATCCACGGCAAACGCCAAGGGGTAGTAGGAAATGTACGCGGCCGTATCGTAAGAGGGGAAATGCGCGTCCACCGAATCTACAATGGCATAGTTGGCGTCGCCGCCATTGTACACGGCAAAAAGGTTCTTTTTGTCCACTTCACCATAAATCAAATCATCGTCGCCGTCGCCATCCAAATCTATTATCAATGCCGCGCCGCCATTGTGCCTGCCGCTGCCGCCGTTGCCTTCAGTGGGCCGTGGCGAGAACGGGCACATGAAACCCATCTGCACGCCCGATGCAGGCAGGTTTACCTCGCCCCAGCAGTAGGCCGCCACCTCGTAGCCGATGGTATCGCCGCAGCCAAGGGTTTGCTCGGCCACGTTTTGGTAATAGGTAAAGATGCCGAAATCGGTATCCACGTTGATGAAGTCCATGTCGCCGTCGCGGTCCACGTCGCTTACGCCGGGGTAGTCAGCACGCTGTAAAGCCACGGGTGCAAAGGTGTTGGAAGTGCGCACCGTGTCGCGGTACTCAAAATACAGCAGCCCGTTGGTATCCCTAAAGCCTTCGTACCAATTGAAAAAAGCATATTGCGATTGGTTTGACGAAAGCAGATCCGGAATGCCGTCGCAGTTCATGTCGGCTACTTTTACCCAAAAAACCAACGGCGGAAAAAGTGCCTCCCACTCTGGCTTGTAGTCATAATCCACTTGGTTGGGGGTGCCATTGTTTTTAAAGGTGAGCAGTTTGAAGCCATTGGAGGTGGGGGTGGAGGCCAATATGCCTCGGTTGAATATCATTAGGTCGTCGTGGCCGTCGCCATCGATGTCCAATTCGTTGAACTGCGGGGCATGGAGGCCGCCCACCCAAGGGAAACGGAGCGTATCACCATCCACTATCACTTTAATCTTGTCTTCGCGGCGCATGGTATTTTGCGCCATCAGGGTGCCATTAAGGAAAAATATTGCGACAAAAGCTAGGTAAAAGTGGCGCATACCTTGGGTTGAGTACTCTAATTTACGCAAAAATATCGGTGCGGGCAGTTTGTGGGGTAAACATGGCTACAAGTACAATAATCGGTCAATTTAACCACCATTCTTTTTGCTATGGACCATCGACCGTGGACCATGGACTTGAAAATGTTACCCGCCTGTTTTATCCCCTAAAACACGTTGCCATGAAAAAGTGCTATCTCTTGCTGCTGTTTGCCCTCGTGGCACATCTGTTGCCTGCACAGAACCCTACATCTCTTACCATAGAAGGCACCGTGGTGGATGTGGCCCAGCAACCCATACCGTGGGCGCATGTACGGTTTAAGGAAAAGGTGTTTACCATTGCCGATGAAAACGGGCGTTTCGTGCTCTCCTTGCCCGGCAAACGCCTGCACGACACGCTTACCGTGTCGGCCATGGGGTTTATCACTTATCACGTTCCGCTTTCGCATTACCAGCCAAACCAGCCCATCACCATCCACCTACAGCCCGAAACCTACCTGTTGGACGGTGTAACCGTGAGCGGCAACAAAGCCCGCAACCATTGGCTGAAAGCATTGCAGCAGTTGCAAGCCCACTTGCCGAGAACGGCCTATACCTATCCGGCATTTTACAGGCAAACGCACCAAGAAAACGGCAGCTACGTGCGGCTGATTGAGGCAGGAATGACGGTGTACGACCCCGTAACTACCTACCATGCGGGCACCATGCAAGAGCGTTTCCGCTTGGAGCAGGTGCGCCGTAGCGACGTGATGGAACGCAACGGCGACGAGCACGGCGACCATTTGGTGGATATGTTTATGGAAAACAGCCTGCGCTACCCCATGGGCACCATTATGGACACCAAGGCGTTGGCCAATTTCGAGCTAAAGTTTAACTACAGCGGTTGCACTTTTTGCGGCGATAGCTTGGAAATGCTCACCTACCGCTATGAGCGGCCGAGTGAACCAAAAATGTTGGAGGGCAACATTTGGCTCTATGTGGACGACATGAGGATTTTTGCTTTGGAGGAAACCGCCCGCCAAAACCCCAAGTATGTCGAAAAAGGCATTGCCATTAGCGGGGGCAACCACCATTGGATGTTTCAAGAGAGCAAAAAAACGCTGCGCTTCGAGTATGTGGATGGGGCTATCTACCTTTCACAGCTCGATTTTCGGTATTTGCACCATATACACGACCGCGCCATCGGCATGATGCGCTATGAGATAGAGGAAGGCTTTACGCTGGTATGCGGGCCGCC
>CAYYZT010000478.1:1007-2667 GCA_964476015.1 uncultured Chitinophaga sp. | reverse complement strand
TAAGTTGCCGAAGAGTGTTTTGAGCGTACCGCTGCCCTCGTGTACAAAAATCACCTCGTCGGCCGAAGAGTTTTTGAAGAAATAATCGGTCATGCTCTGGCGGGGCGCGGCAAGGCTGATGTACACGTCGCTGTTCACCAGCACGGGCTTGCGGCTCTTCATATAATCGTCTTGCGGAGCCACTTTAAACCCTTCCAAAGAGCGGTGCATCATGTTCTTATCGTCGGCCACCTCAGGTGCCACGCTGTACGGCTTTTCCACCTTGCCCACCAGCGTGGGCGGGTAGGTATGATATACGAGCGAATAGATGTCGGAAAAACCTTCCGTGGAAATCAACTGTTCGCTGTACAGCCCACCGTCGGGCTTGCGGAACTGCGTGTGCCGTTTGTGGGGTATCTGTCCTAAGGAGTGGTAATGCATAGCGGGGTATTAGGTTGGGTTATTACAAATGTAACAAAAAGGAGTGGTTGTGGGTTGCAAACACTTACCCGTCATTGCGATCTTGTTTTAAACGAGAGAAGCAACCCCCTACTACGGAGCATGTTGTATTTCAACCGCTGCGGTAAGTTGGCTTTAGTTCAAATCTCAGGGGGTTGCTTCGGGGCTTTAAACTTCATCACATACCATCTAAACCATGCCGCCCCTCTCAATGACGATAAGTGTTAGCAACCCTCAACTAAAATCTTGTGTCTTGTGTCTTATGTCTTGTGTCTAATAAGTAACTTTGCCCCCTGATGTTTGCTACTACCTTAAAATATAGCTGGATTATAGTGTTGCTGCCGTTGTGCCTATTGCTCAACGCCTGCGGCGATGGTGCGGAAACTACCTGGGACGGTAATGCCGCGCCAGCGGACAGTACCAGCACCGCCATAGTTACCAACCCCGCCTTGGACAAGGCCGACCAAGCCATACAACAAGACCCGGAAAACGCCCAACTGTATTACGACCGGGCGCTGGTACACTACAAGCTGAAAAACAACGATGCCGCGCTGAAGGATTTGGACCAAGCCCTGCTGTTGGACAAAAACCTGCCCAAGGCATATCTGTTGCAGGCGGATGTGTACTTCGCCAAGCGCGACATCATCCGCGCCATCAAATCGTTGGAGACCGGCAACGCCGCTTTGCCCGCCGACAAGGCGATTGCCTTGGTGCTGAGCCGCTATTACTACTACAACAGCGAGTTTGAAAAAAGCATTAAATCCGCCGACCAAGCCCTGAAAATAGACCCCGGTTATGCACAGGCTTACTTTCAGAAGGCATTGATTTTCTTGGAGATAAAAGATACCGCCAAGGCCATCAGCAACCTGCAAACCACCGTGGAGCAAGACCCTGAGTTTGAAGAAGCTTATATTGAGCTGGGCTTGATACTGAGCAAGAAAAAAGACCCGCTGGCGGTGGAATACCTAAAAAACGCCGTAAAGCTAGACCCGCGAGACCACGAAGCGCGCTATGCACTAGCCTTGGCCTACCAAGACCAAAAGAAGTACGACAAGGCCCTGGAAGAGTACCGCGAAATAGTGAAACAATCGCCGCAGTACGAGAATGCGCACTACGGCATTGGCTGGGTTCTTTTTCAGATAGACAGCAATGCCAAGGCCGACGAAGCGTTTAGGATTGCCGCTACCATCAAGCCCGATTTTACGGATGCGTATTTTATGCG
>CAYYZT010000478.1:0-997 GCA_964476015.1 uncultured Chitinophaga sp. | reverse complement strand
CTTGCGCATCGATCCGGTAAACGCCAACGCACTGGCAGGTTTTAAACGACTATCTCAACTGAATAAGAAATGATAAAGGTTACTTTACCCGATGGTTCGCAACGGGAATTTGAGAACGGTGCCACCTCGCTTGACGTGGCCAAGAGCATCAGCGAAGGGCTGGCACGCAACGTACTGGCCGCCGAGGTAAACGGCGAAGTGTGGGATGCCACGCGCGCCCTGCCCGCCGAAACCAAGCTGCGCCTGCTAACGTGGAACGACAAGGAAGGCAAAAATACCCTTTGGCATTCCAGCGCCCACTTGATGGCCGAGGCCATAGAGGCTTTGTACCCTGGCACCAAATTCGGCATAGGCCCGGCCATCGAAAACGGCTTTTACTACGATATCGACCTTGGCGGCCGTGCCCTGTCTGAAACCGAGTTCAAACAGATAGAGGACAAGATTGTGGAGTTGGCCCGCCAAAAGAACGCCTACGTGCGCAAGGAGGTGAGCAAGGCCGATGCCGTGGAGTATTTTACCGAAAAGGGCGACGAGTACAAGCTGGAGCTTATCCGCGATTTGGCCGACGGCAGCATTACCTTCTACACCCAAGGCAACTTTACCGACCTGTGCCGTGGCCCGCACATACCCGATACGGGCTTCATCAAGGCCGTAAAGCTGTTGAGCGTGGCCGGAGCATACTGGCGCGGCAACGAAAAGAACAAGCAGCTTACCCGCATCTATGCCATCACCTTCCCCAAGGCACAGGAACTGAACGACTACCTGATTCTTTTGGAAGAAGCCAAAAAGCGCGATCACCGCAAGCTGGGCAAGGAACTGGAACTGTTTGCCATAAGCCAAACGGTGGGCTTGGGCCTGCCGCTATGGTTGCCCAAAGGCACCGAGCTGCGCGAACGGTTGGTCGATTTCCTGAAAGTTGCACAGCGCAAAGGCGGCTACAGCCAAGTTATTACCCCGCACATCGGCCACAAGCAACTGTACGTTACCAGTGGCCACT
>CAYYZT010000477.1:0-2688 GCA_964476015.1 uncultured Chitinophaga sp. | reverse complement strand
TTCACCTGCGCGCCAACCGGGCCATCAGGCAACTGCTGTATAGAGCACTATGCCTTTGTGGTTGCCGATATCGGCTTCACCAACAATGGCGGCGATAGTTGGAACATAGAATATCCACTTACGCCCGAGTCGGTACAGAGCACAGGCAATATAGTAGGCTTTCAATGGGATTGGTATTTCTGGCAAGATGGGAACGAAATAGCAAGTGATTCAGCCTATGCCACTGCCAACGAGACCGTAACCGTGGGCGGCCATGGCGCGGGCATATATGTAATTTCCATCGGGTATGAGTTTTCGGATGAGATATACTATATGCTAAACAAATATGTGCAGGTAAACGACGAGGGCAAGATAGTAAGGAGTGCGGCTATTAGAGGCATGCAGCTGATTGGCAACATCAATTGCCGTCAATTGCAGGTTCGCCAGTTTAGCGAAGCCATTAATGCTAATGTAAATACCGAGCAATGGCTGTTAAGCACTGTAGACATACAAGCTACAAATGTGCTGCAAACGTCATTAGACAATTATATAGGCACACTACCCGAACATGGCCGCATGAGCATCGCCTATTCCGTAGAGATAGACTATGTAAACGAATGGGACGGCCACCTCACCAACGAGTCGCCAACAATATTTGCCTTTAATACCATTACAACCCAATGTGCCGGGCCATTGCCCCCTGAAGAGCCTGAAACGCCAGAGCCAGCCGCAGACTGCTGCGTAGATGAATGGGCATTTACAGGAAAGGGTATAGACATTATTAACGAGGGCGGCGATGCTTGGCTGCTACGCTTCTTGTACGAAAACCCCGCTGCGGAAGCCAATTCGAGCGCACTGGTGAATTATATGGAATGGAACTGGGAGTTTTGGCAAGACCACGATATACTGCACAGCGATTCTGGCACATCCACCAACGGGTACGACTACCACGTAAGCGGTTATGGTGCGGGCACCTATTGCTATGGCATTAAGCATGTGTATGCCGATGGGCAGGTCACGTATATGTCTGGCAGGATAACGGTGGATGCTTCGGGCAACATACTCCAGTATGCCCACAATGGTGGCATCACATCCGATGCGCCGGGCTGTAGTGCCTTGCACTTCGAATTGCAGCGATTTGTAAACACCGATGCGGAAGGCTATTGGGTTACTAGCGAGGATATTGAGAATGGCTACGAGGTGCAGCAAGCAGGTTTTGGTATATTTTCTTTTCCGATAAACAGCACCACCACACACAACACGGTAGGCTTTATTATGGAACTCGAAAGTTCGGAATGGCCAGATGTGGAAGGCCACGAATTGTTGGCATACGCCACCTTTCAGGTAGACTGCCATTAAAACATCCCTTTTATAAACTTTTAAACCTAAACAATGGCAGGATATTACCCATCCCATTGCGATAGCACGGTACCGCCGCACAATTGCGACCCGTGCGCCGAGCGCGAGTATGGCCGCATACGCAGCGGTGCCTACGTGCATAAAAGCTATTACCCCACTTTGGTTGTCGATGCGGAGAACCCGCAGAAGTGGATAGACGGCATAAACCAAGGCTTTATCCTTGTAATACCGGAGACGAACGGCGAGTTGGCAGAACCTTCCGAGCTTACGTCCATGGGTTACGGCGATGCGCTGGAGGCTTTGCTGGGCTACGATTTCTCGGCCACCTTCCGCGACCCGAACTACAGGGAGAACTGCGATTTCTGGAACGCGATAAAGAACAGCCGCAGCTACCACTTGGTGTGCCGCACCAGCAGCAGCGTGCATATTACCGACAAGCCCGTAACCATCATCCCCAAGGCCCCGATAGCGGACGACCTGCAGGCCGAGGTGGTATGGGTGGTATTGAACAAGTGGCGTAGTGCCAATCACCCTTGTGCTACCCGTACTCCCGAGGGCGTTTTCGCTTGTTTTATGACGGAGCCGTAACCCCGCCAGTTACGGCTCCTTGCAACCAGCCATCCAACATTGTATATGCCGACCAGCTAACGTCGGCCATATACGATGTGGTGGCCGGTACAAAATTGGTGGTGCCGCACGGCTTTGTGTACAGCCTAGCGGTAATGGATATGATAGTACACGAGTGCGCCGTGCTGGAAGTGTTCGGCACGCTGATTATCGATGGCAACGATTTGGAGAACTACGGTACCGTTATCATCCACAACAGCGGCGGTGCATACCTAAACGGCGGCAACTACCAAGGCAACGGCGGCTCCTTAAGCGGCAGTATTTCCATTAACTAAACAAACCCCTGAAATTTATGAGATTAATTGTTTTAATAGCCTTAATGGCTGCCAGTGCTTTGTTTGTGCAAGCACAGCCGCTTGCGCCCATTATCGATGGGCAAACCGTGATGGGCACTATATATACACAGAAAGGTTATGGGGCCGATAGTTCCAATGCCGTGTTGATTATCAATACCAACCCCGACGGTAGCTCAGAGCTTTGCCTCATCATCCCCAATGATACGTTGTGCATCCGCTTAGACCCAAATGCCGGGGGCAGCATATACAGCACCGCGCCGTTCAGCTTTCCGGGTGGCGGCACAAATTGCGTGCAAACTATCGCTGTTACCGTTCCGAGTACGGATGTGCTTCAATTGTACAGCAGCCCATACGAGTTGCTGCCCGCTCCGGGGCCGGGCCTGTTTTACAATATTGTGGATGTATTTGGGGGTGTAGTGAATGTGGG
>CAYYZT010000476.1:0-2691 GCA_964476015.1 uncultured Chitinophaga sp. | reverse complement strand
TTTACAAAAACACCCCCCAATAAGCCCCTCAAAATGTCGCAATGAGACATTTTGAGACATATTTTGAGCTTAATTTGAGGCATTTTGAGGCATTTTTAGCTCAAATTATTATTAATTTCACGCAATTAATATTGGGGCCAGTTGCCATTGTAATATGGCAATTTAAGAAAGTGGAACGATGCAGGTAAAATTGAACGGGAAAGTGCTACAACTAACCCGAGGTGATATTGTAGAACAGCAAGACATAGATGCCATTGTAAATGCCGCCAACGCCGAGCTGCGGGCCGGTGGCGGGGTTGCTGGGGCCATACATGCGGCGGCCGGCCCAGAGCTTTACCAAGCCTGCATCCCGTTGGCCCCCATTATACCGGGCGATGCGGTAATTACCCCCGCCTTCAACCTGCCCAATAAACACGTAATACATACCTTGGGGCCCATTTACGGCATAAACAAACCATCGGATTACCTCTTGGCCCGTTGCTACGAGCATTCCCTTCGATTGGCCGACGAGAACGGGCTGAAAAGCATTGCTTTCCCAGCTATTTCCACGGGCATCTTCGGCTACCCCATACGCGATGCGGCAGAGGTGGCCTTGAGCACCATCAAACGTTTCTTGCCCAATACCAAACATATAGAGCTGGTGCGTTTTGTGCTATTCTCCGAAAACGATTTGGAGATACATGATGACGTACTGAACGAGGTGGTGGAGCAATAGATTTTTCTACACCAGTTTATTCTCAATCGCCAGCTTTATCAAGCCCACTATGGTTTTCACCTGTGTTTTTTGAATGATATGCTTGCGGTGCGTTTCCACCGTGCGGGGGCTAATGAATAGCTTGGCCGAAATATCGGCGGTGGAGTACTCCTCGCAAATCAATTGCAGTATCTCCAGTTCGCGGGGGGTGAGGTCCTTTACCCTATCGTCTTGCTGCTGGGGCGGCTTGTTGCTATCTTTTATGTTTTCGAGGATGATGTTCATTACCTCGTTGCTGTAATAGGTGCCATCGTCGGCAAGGCGGTTGATGGCCGTTATCAGTTCCTGCTTACCCGTGTTTTTCAGGATGTAGCCTTCGGCCTCGGCCATCAATATCTCGTTAATGATTTCACGGTCGTTGTACATGGTAAGCACCAGCACCTTTATGTCCGGGAAATCGCGCTTTACTATTTTGGTAAGCTCCGTACCGCTCATGCCCGGCATATTGATGTCGGTAATGAGCATATCGATGCCGCCTTCCTTCAATATCGCCAATGCCTCGTTTCCATCGTGCGCCTCGGCCACAATCTCTGCCTTGTCGAACTTGCGCAATAGCGACTTGATGCCGTCGATAAACATGGCATGGTCGTCCGTTATCAGTATGCGGGTGGTTTTAGGTAAGGTTTCCTCCATGATGTGCAATGTTTATGGTAATTTCCACAATGGTGCCCGTATTGTTGGCCGAATATATTTGATACTCGCCCTTGAGCATGGTAACCCTCGAAAAAATATTGCTCCACCCGATGCCCGCACCTTGGTTAAGCTTTTCAATGTCCATGCCTATACCATCGTCCTTGATGTGTAAAGTTAAGTTACTTTCATTATAAATCAGCTTAATCCATATATTTTGGGCTTGGGCGTGTTTCAATATGTTGTTCACTATTTCCTGTGCTATGCGATATAGCGAAATCTCCACCGTATCGGCCAACCGCGTTACCTCGCCCTCCACCTCGGGCCAAACCCTTATCTCCCCGGCCCCGTTCAGTTGGCGGGCCATGCCTTGTATGGCCGGGGCCAGGCCCAGTTGTATCAAAGAAGAGGGCATGAGGTTGTGCGATATGTTGCGCACTTCTTTCGTGGCCTCGTCAATAATATTCAGTGCGTTTTGGTACTGCTCGGTTTGCTCTCCGTTGGCATGGTTTATAGCCTCGTCGAAACCCGATACGTACAGCTTAGCGGTGCTCAAAAGCTGTCCCAACCCGTCGTGCAGTTCGCGGGCAATGCGCTTGCGCTCTTCTTCGCTGGCTTCAAGAGCAATGGAGAACTGGCGCGACTGCTCGGCATTGAGCACCTTTAATAGTTTGTTCTTTTCCACCTCTATGTCTTTAAGGTTGATTACCAAAAAGGTGGACATTACCAATACCTCGAAAATGATGCACACATACAGGCCGTAAAAATAGAATTCGTTGATGGGCAGGTAGCCCGTGGCAATAAGCAGGTTGAGCACTACCAGATATACTATGGCCGGGGTAAACGCTATAATATACACCAACTGTTGCTGTTGCCTTAGCTTGAAATAGAGCATATATGCTACCACCAACACCACGGGCACCAGTAAGCTGATAACCTGCATGCCCATAATAAAGCCTTGCCGCGCCCACTGGTGTGTTTGAAAAACGGTGGCCATTACCATAATCAATATGATGACATAACCCACCCATTGTAAAAACGCATCCATAAGCGGATAATGGCGTTTTGTTTTAAGGAAATGCTGGCCCAGCCTTATAAAGCTCCCCAAAATAACCATGGCGAGAAATGCCCGGCTAAAGTTGGCCAACCAAGGCACGTTGGGCCACAGGTACTGAAAAAAGTAACCCTCATTGTTAAGCAACACGAGCATAACGCTCAAGGTATAAAGGGAATAATAGAGGTACATTTTGTCGCGGATGGACACAAACACCAAGAAGTTGAACACCACGATTAAGCCCATCAGCCCA
>CAYYZT010000475.1:0-2695 GCA_964476015.1 uncultured Chitinophaga sp. | reverse complement strand
TGTCGAGCCCGGCATAGGCATAATCAACATCCTTTATCCAACTGGTAAAGGTGAGCAGTGCCTTGGGGCCTTTGCTGCCCTCAAAGTTGGTATCGATGCCCAGTTCGCGCACCAACGCTTCCAGCTTGGTACGGTCTTCCCCGTCGCCTATAATGAAGGCCCGGATGGGTTTATGGGTGCTTGCGGCTACCTGCTTGATGGCCCTGATGAACAGCGGATGGTTTTTTACGGGCACCAGCCTACCCACAATGCCGATGGCTATCTCGTCATCGGCAATATTGTACTGTTGGCGAAACTGTGCCCTTTTGATGTCCTTATCGTGCTGGAAACGGCCCAAATCGAACCCGAGGGGCACTATCTCCACCTTGTCAGGGTGGCACACGCGGAACGTTTCCGTCAACTCTTCTTTTTGTAGCTCGCTAATGGCAATGATGCGCGTGCTGCGCTTGGCCAGATAACGCTCTATTTCCAAGAAAACACGTGTTTTGAGCGGGCTGAAATAGGAATGGAACACATGCCCATGGAACGTATGCATTACCACCGGCACGTTGCACTGTATGGCCGCCAACCGCCCCAGCGCGCCTGCTTTGGCGGCGTGCGTGTGTACGATGTGGGGCTTGAAGTCGCGGATGATGTCTTTTACCATACCGAACGCCTTGCGGTCCCTCAACGGGTTTATGGAGCGGTGCATATCCGGTATATAGGTAGGCTGTAGGCCCATGCTTTCGGCAATAAACTCCGAGCTTTCCTCGCTTTCGTCTTTCATGCCGGACAGCAGCAGCGTATCAAACTCGTCCTCCAGGTGTTTGGAGAGGTAAGAAGCATTGTATGTAGGCCCGCCCAAATTGAGGCGGTTGATGATGCGCAGTATACGGGGTTTGGACATGTGGAAGTGAAGTTAGCGCTGCTATGTTACGGTTGGTAGGTATCAGTGCTTAAATTTAGGCTAAATATTTCTTCCACCAATACTGGAAAACCAGCAAGCCCCAGATGCGGGCGTGCGCTTCGCCGGGGTTGTTGGAGTGTAGCTGTTTGATGAGCGCCTGCACCGCATCGTTGTTGAATATGCCCTGTTGTTGGATAAAAGCGGGGCTCAACAGGTCGTTTTCTATCAAATCCCGCAAATCGCCACGGAACCATTTGAGCAGCGGCACCTCAAAACCATGTTTGGGGCGGTTGAAAAGCTCTTCTGGCAAATCGGCCCTAAAGGCATCTTTCAGCATCGCTTTGCGCTCTCCGTTGCGCAGTTTGTACCCGGCTGGCTGCGAGAAAGCGAAATCTACCACTGTTACGTCCAAAAACGGAACGCGCACCTCTAGGCTGTTGGCCATGCTCATCAGGTCCACCTTTACCAGCATGTCGCTTTGCAGCACCAGGCCCATATCGGCCAGCAGCACGTCGTTCAGGCCCGTATCGGCATCCAGCACCTTCAGCACCTGCTCTTTCAACTGCTGGTATTTTTGGGCATGGTATTGGCCTTGCCAAGCGGGGCTAAGCATGTTCAGGGTTTCTTGTTCGCCAGCGTAGCCGCACCACCGCCAGTAGCGCTCTTTGTTGCCCAGGGCGGCACCCTCGGCAAAGCGGTCGATTTGGCGTACAAGGTTGGTAAGCTTGCCGTTGCGAGATTTTGGCAACATGCCCGTTATGGGTTTTAAGGCAGCCAGTGCGCTGCCCCAAGCACCCAAGTTGCGCACCCGGTGCTCGGCAAGGTGCTTGTTGTATCCGGCAAACATTTCGTCGGCCCCGTCGCCGCTGAGTGCCACGGTGGCTTTTTGGCGGGTTTGCTTGCAAAGGATGTACACCGCAATGGCCGAGGAATCGGCAAAAGGCTCGTCGATATAATCGAGTATATCGAACAGGTGGCCGTACAAATCGTTGTTGGTGAGCGAAAAGGTTGTATGGTTGGTGTTGAATTTCTTCGCTACCAGCTCCGCATAGCGGGTTTCGTCGAAAAAAGGCTCGTCTTTATAGCCAATGGAGAAGGTGTTGATGTGCGGGCTGTGCTTGGCCGCCAACGATACTATTACCGACGAATCTATGCCCCCGCTCAAAAACGCGCCCAACGGCACGTCGCTTATCAGGCGGCGTTTTACCGATGCATCCAACAGCTCTTTCAACCTGTCGCAGGCCTGTTGGTAGGTATAATCCCGGCCCTCCCGGTTTTCGCCGTTTTGCGGCAGCGTATAGTAGCGTTCGGTTTCGATGCCGTTTTTGCCCACGGTAAGTTGCGTACCCGGCTCCACCTTGCTTACCTGCCTAAAAATGGTTTTGGGCGAAGGGATGTAATTGAGCTGCAAATAGGCGTGCAACGCCGCGGTATCTATTTCCTTGTTGATGCCGAAAGCCAGCAGGGCCTTCATTTCGGAAGCAAAAACCACTTTTTCGCCATCTTGGTACAGGTATAGGGGCTTTATGCCGTAGCGGTCCCTGGCGATAAAAACCGTTTCTTCCTGCTTATCGTAAATAGCCAAGGCAAAAAACCCGTTGAGCCACTGCACAAACTGGCTGCCGTAGTAGCGGTACAGGTAGAGGATAACCTCCGTGTCCGACGTGGAGCGGAATGCTATGTGCTTATCGGCCAAATATTTGGCGGAAAGCTCTTGGTAATTGAATATTTCGCCGTTGAACACGATAACGTACCTGCCGCTATCATCGGTCATGGGCTGCTTGCCCGCGGTAGATACATCCAATATGG
>CAYYZT010000474.1:0-2722 GCA_964476015.1 uncultured Chitinophaga sp. | reverse complement strand
CACGTAATGGCAACGGTATCGCCGGGGTGGAGGTGCGGTGGAAACTGACTCATGGTTGGGAGAAGTTGAAGGCATCCAGATACCGCTGTACATAAGTGTCCATCTGCTTTTGCTTGTACTGCACCACAAACCGGGGGTGGTCCAGCGGCTCTATCTTTCCGAACAGTTGGTGCCGTTCGTTCAGTTTGCTCAAGTACTTAAAATTTTTGTCGGCCCCCATACAGTACACCACATCGGTTTTGAGGCCCCAAGCTATTTGTTGGCGTAGGGTTTGGAGGATGAACGGCTCGGCGGCTTCCTGCAAATCGCGGCGGTCGTAGTAGTTGTAGTTTACCCATTTGCCGGCCTCGTTAAGCTTTAAAAAGCCGAGCGGGCAAATGGAATTGATATAGAATTGCCCGAAAAACCGCTCCGGCCCACCAAAGGCTTTTACCACCTCATATACAAAAACCGATGATGGCTCGTGGGAGCTGAATTTGGTAAACGGTATGCCACAGGCCTCGTTCAGCCGCTTGGTATCGGTAAAGGGGATGCCCGTAACGCCCGCCCCGTGGCGGCCAGGATTGATGCCCAGTATCCAGCGGCGCGGGTTTTCGTCGTTGTAAAACTGGTGGTAGAAGCGGGTGCTGATGTCCCAAACATCGGTGGAGCCTTCGCCCTTGAAAGGGTTCATCACTCCTATGCCGTCTGGCAATAAGGCCGTGTCTAGATGCAGTTCAGCATTAAAACGCAATATCTTATCAGCAAAAGTCATCAGGCAAATGTAGGGCAATTGTGCAATAGTGGCTTTACGGATAGTGATTTTCGATTTTCTACCGATTTGCACCGATAATTAAACATTAAGCCGTATATTAACTGGGAAATTAGCCCCCAACCGAAAACCAAACCACACTGAGGACTGACCGAAAATGATTATCATGCGTGCCCTCCAGCACTGTTTTCCGACACTCTGCCTGTTTTTCTGTTTCACTGCTGCCATGGCCCAGCACTCGCATGGCCTGCAACAGCCACCCGACCCCAATGGCGGCAAGGGAGCTTCTTTTTCGCAAAACAAAGGGCAGTGGGAGGATCATATCCTTTACGAACTGCGTTTCAACAATGGCAAACTGTTCTTGGAGAAAGATGCCCTCACCTTTGCGTTTATCGATCCGCACCAGTTAGAGGAAACCCTTTCGCACCCGCACGAACACGGCAAAGAGGTACACGACAAAATCATGCGAGGCGAGTCCATTTACTTCGATAGCCATGCCTTCCGCATCCGTTTCAAGGGCTCCAACCCCGATGTGGGCACGCAGGGCAGCAATCCTTTCGGCCATTACGAAAATTATTACTTGGGCAATGATAAAACCAAGTGGGCATCGGATGTAAAAGTGTTTAACGGCGTGGGTTATACGGAGCTGTATCCAGGTATCGATATGGATATAAAGGGTCACGGGCAAGCACTGAAATATGATTTCATCGTTCAGCCACATGCCGACCCGAAGCAGATTGTGCTGCAATTTGAGGGGGCTGATAAGCTTTATCTGAAAGACGGCCAACTACATTACGAAACCAGCATTACCCACATTTACGAAACCGCCCCGTATGCCTATCAGGAAATTGACGGGCAAAAGCGCACCGTGGAGTGTAGGTTTGTGTTGAAGAAAAACGAGGTGAGCTTTGAGTTTCCGAAGGGGTACGATAAAAACTATCCGCTCGTAATCGACCCAACATTGGTGTTTGCTTCCTACACCGGTTCTACAACCGACAACTGGGGCTATACCGCCACTTACGATGCGGACGGCAACCTGTATGCGGGCGGCGTGGTGTTCCGTGGGTTGGGCTATCCCGTTACCACGGGCGCATACCAAACCTTTTTTGCGGGCGGCAATCCGGGGCCTTTCACACAGTCTTTTGCTTGCGATATAGGGCTATCCAAATTTACGTCCGATGGTAGCAGCCTGTTGTTTTCCACGTACTTGGGCGGTGCGGGCAACGAGGCTCCGCATAGCTTGGTGGTGAACAGCCAGAACGAGTTGTTGGTGTACGGTGCCACGGGTTCCAATAACTTCCCGTTGGTTAACCCGGTGCAAAACGTGTTCCGTGGCGGTACGTTGTACGTTAACACCTACGTAATCGAATTTAACCAAGGCACGGACATTTATATCAGCAAGTTCAACGCTAATGGTACAGCATTAACTGGCTCTACATACGCAGGGGGTACCGGCAACGATGGTTTGAACACCGCGCCCACGCTGGTAAATAACTATGCCGACCAAGCCCGTGGGGAAATCATTGTGGACGACAACGACTTTGTTTTCGTGGTATCCAGCACCCACTCCACCGATTTTCCGCTTACGGCCAATGCACCCCAAAACAGCAACAGGGGCGGGCAGGATGCGTGTTTGCTGAAGTACTCACCCAACTTGCAAAATTTGTTGATTTCGACCTACATCGGCGGCACTGCCGACGATGCGGGCTACTCCATGAAAGTGGCCGTCAACGACGAGATTTTCATTTGCGGCGGTACCCAGAGCACCGATATGCCCGCCATGACGGGGCTGCATACCACATACCGTGGCGGCACCGTGGACGGTTATGTATTGAGGGTAAACCCGGCGGGTACGGCGTTCCAAACCGGTACGTACATTGGCACCAATGCTTACGACCAAGTGTACCTGATAGAGCTGGATGCCAACGAGGATGTATATGTATATGGGCAAACCTTGGGCAGCTATCCGGT
>CAYYZT010000473.1:2495-2727 GCA_964476015.1 uncultured Chitinophaga sp. | reverse complement strand
CCGCACATGAGCGTGTTCGACAACATGGCCTACGGACTGAAGATCGCCAAGGTGCCCAAGGACGAAATCCGCACGCGCGTGGACAAGGCCGCGGCCATCCTGGAGCTGGGCCACCTGCTCGACCGCAAGCCGCGCCAGCTCTCCGGCGGACAGCGCCAGCGCGTGGCCATGGGCCGCGCCATCGTGCGCCAGCCGCAGGTGTTCCTGTTCGACGAGCCGCTGTCCAACCTCG
>CAYYZT010000473.1:2078-2485 GCA_964476015.1 uncultured Chitinophaga sp. | reverse complement strand
CTACGCCCGCCCGGCCACCACCTTCGTGGCCAGCTTCATCGGCGCGCCGCCCATGAACCTGCTCCAGCACGCCCCGGGCGCACGCGAGGGCGAAATCCTGGGCATCCGGCCCGAACACATCGCCGTCGGCAGCGAAGGCTGGGCCGTCACGGTGGAGACCACCGAGATGCTGGGCGCGGAACGCCTGGTCTATGCCCGCCTGGGCGACGAACAGCTCATCGTGCGCACCCACGCCGACGAGGCCCCGCCGGCTCCCGGCGCCGCGGTACACCTGCAGCCGCGCGCGGACCAGCTGCACCGCTTCAGCGCCGAAACCGGCAAAAGAATCGCATGACCGCCGCGCCGCCGCCGCGCCGCCCCAAGGCGGCGCACGCCCCCTCGGGGGGCAGCGAACCACGCGCAGCGGG
>CAYYZT010000473.1:0-2068 GCA_964476015.1 uncultured Chitinophaga sp. | reverse complement strand
TGGGGGCATTGCCTTTCTGGCCTTACCCCCACTGGATCGCCCACCGGGGAGCCGGAAAACTCGCACCCGAAAACACGCTGGCCGCTTTCCGCCTCGGCGCGACACATGGCTACCGCATGTTCGAGTGCGACGTGAAGCTCAGTGCCGACGGCGTGCCGTTCCTGCTGCACGACACGGCGCTGGAGCGCACCACCAGCGGCCACGGCGTCGCGGGTGAGTTGCCGTGGTCGGCCCTGTCGCGGCTCGACGCGGGCGGCTGGCATTCGCGTGCGTTCGCGGGCGAGTCCATTCCCACGCTGGAAGCCTTGGCGCGCTGGTGCCTGGCCAACCGGCTGCTGCTCAACATCGAGATCAAGCCCACGCCCGGCCACGAAACCCTGACCGGCGGCGTGGTGGCGCGCGAGGCCGCGCGCCTGTGGCAGGGAGCCGAAGTGCCGCCACTGCTCACCTCCTTTCGCCCCGAGGCGCTGGCCGCCGCGCAGAGCGCCGCGCCGCAACTGCCGCGCGGCCTGCTGCTGGACACGCTGTGGGACGGCTGGCTGGCCATGGCGCAACGGCTGGGCTGCGTGGCCGTGGTCAACAATTACGCGCTGTGGAGCCGCGAAACGGTGGACCAGGCGCACGCGGCGGGCCTGCGCGCGCTGAGCTACACGGTGAACGACGAATGGGCCGCCGAGCACCTGCTGGCGCTGGGCACCGACGGCGTCATCACCGACCGGGTGGACTTCTTCAGCCCCGCCTGAGCGCGCGGGACCTGCTGGATGGGGCGGCGGCTCAGCGGCGGGCCGGCCGGTCCCTGAGGGCCTGCTGGAACACGGCTTCCTTGTCCACCTGCAGCGGCTCGCTGACGGTGCCGTCGCACGCCAGTCCGTCCAGCCCGGCCGGCGGCAGCGCGTGGACCGGCTCCTGGTCCGCCAGCGGCAGGATGCCCAGCGTGGGCAGCAGGCGACCCGCCACCTGTTGCAGCCGCGCCTGCGCCTGCAGCAAATGGTATTCGGCATCGAAGTAGGCGCGCTCGGCCTCGAAGTACTCGTTCTGCACGTCCAGCACGTCCAGCAGCGTGCGCTGGCCGATGTTGAACTGCTGGCGGTAGGCCTGCAGCGCCTTGTCGGTGGTGATGCGGTGCTGGTCCAGCTGCGGCAGTTGCTCGACCAGCTTGCGGTAGTCGGCGAAACCCTGCTCGAAGCTGTAGCGCACCTCGCGGCAGATGCCCTCGTGCAGGGCGCGCGCACGCTGGCGGTTGGCCTCGTTCTGGCCCTGGCGCGCCTGGTCGGCATGGCCACGGTACAGGTTCCAGTTCAGCTCGAAGGCGACGCGGCTGTCCTTGGTGTTGCCCGCGATGCCGGCGGAGTCGTTGGCCGAGGCCACGCTGGCCTTGAAGTCCACACCGGGCCGGAAAGCGCCGCGGCCGGCGGCCAGCGCCATGTCGGCGGCCCAGACGTTCTCCTGCGCGGCCTTGACGATGGGCGACTGGGCCAGCACCTGCTTGAGGCCATCGGCCAGGCTGGCCGGCATCTGCTGGCGCAGACCGGGCGGCAGGCCACCGGCCAACTGTGCGGGTTTCATGCCGTTGATGCGGACGTAGCGGGCGCTGACGTCGTGCAGGTTGGCCTCTTCGGTGGCGAGGTTGGACTGCGCCAGCGCCACACGGCCGCCGGCCTGCTCCGCGTCCACGCGACGGCTCACGCCGGAGGTGGAGCGCTCCTGGATCATGCCGTGGATCTCGCGGTGCACCACCAGGTTGTCGGTGGCCAGTTCGACCAGCTTGTTGTAGCGCAGCACGTCCAGCTGGGCGCGCACGGATTCGTAGGCGATGGTCTCGGACGCGTCGATCAGCTCGAAGAAGCGCCCGCGCACGTTGTGGTCGGCCTGGCGCGTGTTGTTGATGTCGCGGAAACCGTCGTAGAGGTTCTGCGTCAGCACCGCGCTGATGGAGCGGCCGGTGAGCCGGCGGTCGGCCTGGCTGGGCCGCGTCACCCATTCGGTGCCGATGGAGGCGAAGAAGTCCAGGCTGGGCAGGAAGTCTCCCAGCACCTCCATGCGCTGGTAGCGCGCCAGCTTCATGTTG
>CAYYZT010000472.1:0-2734 GCA_964476015.1 uncultured Chitinophaga sp. | reverse complement strand
ACTTCGATACCCGCCCCGGCCAAACCTATAGTACCGCCCAAAGCTGGGCCGATAACCTTAGCCCTTCGAGCGCGGCAGGCTATCAGGGCACGCCGGTAAGCAACGACAACCACTCCTATGCCTTCAAACGCGAAGGTTTCCCTTGCGGATACTACCAAATAAACCTGCCTAACCACGACGACCGCGTGCAACTGTACGTAGACGGGGCCTTGGCATATGACATTAGCGCATGCTGCGCCACGCGCACCAACGTTTGGAGCGGTTTTCTCGGTGCATCTTCAACCTTGGAGCTTCGCATCAGCGAGGGCGGCGGCGGCTCGCACGGCAGCATTGAGTTGGTGAAACAGGCCGATATAACCGTGGCCAGTAGCACTGGCGGTAGCCGGTGCGGCACGGGCAGCGTTACCCTTCAAGCCACTGCCAGCAGCGGCTCGGTTATAGACTGGTACGCGGCAGCCAACGGTGGCAGCGTATTGAGCGGCGGCAGCGGCACCAATAGCTTCAACACCCCCAGCATTGGCAGCAGCACTACCTATTATGCACAGGCACGCCATGCCGGCACGGGTTGCACAAGTGCCGCCCGCACCGCTGTTACGGCTACCGTAACCAGTGGCTCGGCAAGCATATCGGGCACGCAAGCCATCTGCGCTGGCGGCAGCAGCACCTTTACCGCCACGGGTGGCGGCACCTATGCTTGGAGCACGGGCGCTACCACGGCGGCCATTAACGTAACCACTGCGGGCACGTACACCGTAACCGTTACCAACAACGGTTGCACCGCCACGGCCAGCCGTGCGCTTACCGTAAACCCCGCCCCTACGGCCACGGTAGCCACCACTTCGGTAACATGCGGCTTTTGCACCAACGGTTCGGCCACCGTTACACCTAGTGGCGGCACGTCGCCTTACACCTACTCTTGGAGCGGCGGCGGCTCATCCAACAACATTACCAACAAAGCCCCGGGCACCTATACGGTAACCGTAACCGATGCCAAAGGCTGTACGGTAGAACAAACAGCTATTATCAACCTGCCTTTGCAGGTAAACATTGCCGGGGCCAGTGCTTGCTCGGCAGGTTCGGGCAGTGCCACGGCCTCGGGTGCCGGCGGTACCGCGCCATACACTTTTGTATGGAGCACGGGTGCCACCACGGCCACCATCAGCAGCCTTAGCTCGGGCACCTATTATGTAACCGGCACGGATGCCAACGGGGTAACGGCCACCCAATCGGTAGTGATATCGAACACCAGCTTTGCGGGTTCGTTGAGCCCGGCTAGCGCGGCTATATGCGTGGGTCAATCGGTACAGCTTACCGCCACGGGTGCCAGTGTGTACAACTGGACCCCATCCACCGGATTGAGCAATGCTACCATCGCCAATCCCATCGCCAGCCCAACGGCTACCACCACCTATACCTTGAACGTGGGCGTAACCAGCGGCGAGCTGGTTACCAACGGCACCTTTGAAACGGGCAACACGGGCTTTACCAGTGCCTATGGCTATGTGTCGCCTCCCGGAAACGGCAACAAGCTGCAACCCGAGGGCCTATATGCGGTGGATACCAACGCCCGCAACTACCATGGCAATTTCGACGGCAAAGGCCGTGGCGGCTCGGGCAGGTTTATGATTATCAACGGTGCCACGTTGGCGGGCCAAACCATTTGGTCGCAAACGGTGAACATTACCCCCAATACCAACTACAACTTCTCTACCTGGATTACCTCGGTTAATGCCGTATCGCCCGCGCAGTTGCGTTTTGAGATAAACGGTGTACTGCTAGGCCCGGTAATTGCCGCACCCAGCACGGTAGGCTCATGGATACAGTTCAACACCAACTGGAACTCTGGCAGTGCCACCTCGGCGGTAATCTCCATCGTAAACGAGAACGCCGCGGCTGGCGGCAACGACTACGGCCTGGACGATATATCCTTTACCACCGTATGTAACGTGAACCACGGCAGCGTAACCGTTACCGTGAACCCACTGCCCACCACCAACGCCGGTGCCGACAAAGGCATTTGCGAGGGCACCTCCACTAGCCTTACCGCCACTGGCGCGGGCACTGGCGGCACTTACGCTTGGAGCAGCGGCGCAAGCACGGCCAGCACCAACGTATCGCCCACCGCTACCACTACTTACACCGTAACGGCCACTACCAATAAGGGTTGCTCCGCTACCGACGACGTGATAGTAACGGTTAACAGTAACCCTACCGCATCCATAAACGCTACCAACGTGCTTTGCCATGGTGGGTCCACGGGTGCGGCCACCACCACCGTTACCGGCGGCACCGCACCATACACTTACAACTGGGGCGGTGGTATCACCGCCCAAAACCGTACAGGCTTGGGCGCAGGCAGCTACACCGTAACCGTTACCACAGCCAACGGCTGTACTACTACCGCCGCTACTACCGTTACCCAACCCGCATCGGCACTATCCGTTAGCAGCACCGTTACCAACGTGAGCACCAACGGCGGCAGCAACGGGGCCATCAACCTGAACCCAATGGGCGGCACCACGCCATACAGCTACAACTGGGGCAGTGGCATCACTACCCAAAACAGGACTGGCCTTGTAGCAGGCAACTATACCGTAACCGTAACGGATGCCAACGGCTGCACCGCCACGCATTCGGCAACTATTACCCAGCCATTGGGCCCATGTATTTGTATTGCCACCGGCAACTGGACCAACCCCAACACATGGAGCGGCGGCTGCTCTGGCGGCAACGG
>CAYYZT010000471.1:0-2739 GCA_964476015.1 uncultured Chitinophaga sp. | reverse complement strand
GAAGTCGAACTCAACGGGGCTATATCCGCGCACGTTGCGATAATACTTGTGCGAGAAAGGCACTACCGTTAATGGACCGTTATTGTTCGTCAGCGGTACCAAGGGTCCCCAAAAAGTATAGGTGCGGTAGAGTCCTTCGTTCACAAAACACGGGTCGCGGTGCAGGGGACATTCGCTGGATGACTTTGCCTTTTTGTTTATAAACACCCCGTTTATAGGGGTAAAACCCTCCAAAGGCATTTCGTTCTCCGCGAAAACTTGCATGATGCCATTGGAGATGTTGTTTTTGTATTCAGAGTCTTGCGAGAACACGGTAATATCTAAATTAGGAATCTCACCGTTTCGCGGAACATTGTAATAGATACCTTTGAGCCGCTCTATCTGGTCATTGCTCCAAAACTTTCTTATTATCGCATACCCTTTCTCTTCCAGTTCGCTAGCCAATAACTGTTTATCCATTGCAATCCGATTTTAGCGTTTTATAATGTTCCCACAAAAAGAACGGTGTTTTGTGGTTGCCGAATTCATAATAAGCCTCATTGCTTTCAATGTCGAACGATAAGGCTTCCCTATATGCCCTCAAGATTGTATTGCTGGGCGTGAGCACAAAAAAATCAATGTAGTATCGTCCAATGTTCAAGGGAGAATCTATTTCAATACAAAATGTGCCGTCACTCAATCTTTCAATATCCTCCCTTTGCACCATGCTCATGATTATTACCACCCCGATACTACTGGTTATGGCAAAACCATAGCCTTGGCCAACGGCATGGCGGGGTTTAAAGGAAAGATAGAATTTATCCTTGAAAAATATAGCGTTACCTCCATGCTCCAAAGCCAAGTACTCTACCAGTTCATCGTCAATCTCATTTTTGCTTTGCGCCGGCTGTAGCAGGTTGTGCCTAAAATCGCTCACCTCTTTTGATGGCAGCCCCAAAGAATAATTGCCGTTTCCCACGTTTAGCACCCTATCGCAAATACTTACTATTTCTTCCATGGCGTGGCTAGCTATCAAAACGGTGGTGCCTTGTGCCACCATTTCCCTTATCCTCTGCCTCGATTTGGCTTGAAAATCAATGTCGCCAACCGCCAATACTTCGTCAAACAGCATAATATCGGCGTTGGCGTGTACCAAAGTGGAAAAAGCCAAGCGCAGGTACATGCCGTCAGAATAATGCTTAACTGGTGTATCGATAAAAGATCCAATGCCGGAGAAAGCTACTATTTCATCAAATTTAGCTTGGACTTCCTTTTTGGAAATGCCCAGCAATTGGCCGCGGAAATATACATTTTCTCGCCCTGTTAAATCAGGATGGAAACCAGAGCCTATATTAAGTACTGCCGCGGTTTTGCCCTGAATGAGGATGCGCCCGGCGGATGGCTTTTCGATACCGCTGAGAATGCGCAGCAGGGTGGATTTTCCCGAACCGTTGCGGCCAATCAGCCCAAGCACTTCGCCTTTGGGCACCTCAAACGAAAGATTCTTAATGGCGGAAATGTCCCCATTATCCGAAGAGGAGAACAACCTAGCTCGCGCAGGATAAACCTTCGAAACATTCTCTACCCTTATAGCAATATCTTGGCTTAATAAACTCATATCGAATAGCTTACTTTATCCTCAATATGCCTAAAAAACAACAGGGCACCTACAAACAGCACAACCGAGATGCCGATGCCGATTAAATAGCCCATATCGAAACCATAACCTGGCAGCAACGCAAACCTAAAACCTTCTATTATACCCGCCATGGGGTTGTACTTGAGAATATAGGATGCCGTGGACGGCAATATAGTAGTGGGGTAAAATACCGGGGTAAGCCAAATGCCAAAATTTGCCAGATAAGGTATGATGTGCTGCAAATCGCGATACTGTACCGACAGGGCCGCAAGCCACAAGCTTACAGAAAGGCCCACCACAATATTGAGGAAGATAAACAGAGGGAGAAACAGTATCTTCCATTCGGGCACCACGCCCTTAACCAGCATTAACCCTAGCAACACTACAAACGCCAAACTAAAATCTACCAAACCCACCAATACTTTGGAGAGAGGCAAGGCCAACTTAGGGAAGTAGTTTTTCTTCATCAGGTCTTGGCCCTGCTGCAAGGAACTGCCCGCCTGCGACAAAATAAAACTGAAGAAGTACCAACTGGTCATGCCGGAAAATGCAAAAAGAGCATAATCAACCCCCGGAATATCCAGTTTAATTACCTTACTGAAAAAATAAGTGAATATGAACAAGCCTGTGAGCGGCTGCAATATGGCCCAAATGGCCCCCAAATAAGTTTGGGCATACTTTATTTTCAAATCCCTCTGGGCCAGAGTTAGTATAAACAGCCGATAATCCCACAAATTTTTCAAGTAAACACGAAAACTATCGGGACCCGAATCTATTATTTTAACCTCCATTGCCAACGCTAAAACCAGTACATTACAAACATACGATATAATCGCTTTAAACCGAAATTGGCTAACTTCATACGCCACATGCCCACCCGCGCAAAAACCGTTTGGTACCATATCATCTTACCATTAACCACATGGCTCTACCTGCCATTGGCCTTAATATGGCACGATGTGCAGTATAAGGTGGCCCTACTGGGTTTGGTATTTGCCGCCACCGTGCTTACCGCCATAGCGGGCTACCTAACAAACGACCTTTTCGACCAACGGGAAGATCGACTGGTAGGAAAGCCTAACTTTTTTAACCGATTTGGTTGGGGCGGGTTCGGGCTATTT
>CAYYZT010000470.1:1307-2748 GCA_964476015.1 uncultured Chitinophaga sp. | reverse complement strand
GAGAGAGAGATTGATAGCTCCGTAGGAGCCCAACATTGCTTTTAATACGGCTTTTTTGTCCAAATGGTATAAGAGATTCAAGTAAGCTTGCCATAAAAATGAAAGGCGGTACCGAGCATCGGTACCGCCTTTTCACTGCCTTTCCCGGAGGCCTTTATCTAAATACTTCGTTTATTTCACCAACACCACTTGCTGCCTATAAGCGGCCTGTTGCTGGTTGATTTCGATAACGTACACACCCTCGCTCAGCATATCACCCAACGGCAGGGTTAGGTGGTTGTTTTGCCCTAGTGCCACTCCAAATGTTTCCATGTACAGCTTGCGGCCTACCAAATCATACAACGATATGGTAACGGGCTGCGCATCCGTGGCATCAATATCCACGTTCAAAACACCCGTAAACGGGTTGGGGTACACGGCTATGCCGTGCAAGGTGGTCAACTCCCCTATACCGGAACATACATCCACAAACACTTCTGTGGTGGCAGTAGCAGTGCATCCGTTGGCATCGGTATAGGTATATTGCAAACTATACGTATCGGGCAGCGTAAGCCCCTGCAAACGGAAGGTATCATCTACCACGCCCGGGCCAAAGAAAGTACCGCCAGCGGGCGCGGCACTCAACACTACCTCTTGCTCTGTGTCGCAAAGCGTATCCGCAACCGAGAAAGTTATGGCTGGGAGCGAGTTGACTGTAACTACTACCAAAGCCGTGGCACTGCAATTGTTTTGGTCGGTAGCGGTTAGCGAATAGGTGGTAGTGGTGCCAGGGCTTACGGTAATGAGCGCGGCCGTTTGGCCATTGCTCCACTCGTAAGTAAACCCTCCTGATGCCCGTAGGTCGGTGGAGTCGCCTATGCAAATAGACCTGTCCGCATCGGCATCCGCTTGGGGCAAGGGGTTTACGGTTAGGGTCACGGTATCGGCAGCAGCGCAGCCATTGGCATCGGTACCGGTTACCATATACTCCCCATCTGCCGTTACATTAATGCTAGGGTCTTGGTTGCCGTTGCTCCAAATATAGCTATCGGCACCTGTGGCTGTAAAAGTGGCCGTATCGCCCTCGCAAACGGAAACATCGGCACCAGCGGAAACCGTAGGCAAAGCCAAGAGATTGACCGCAACCGTGTCGGCAGCGGCGCAGCCCTTGGCATCGGTGCCCGTAACGGCGTAGTCGCCCGCAGCGGTTACATCATTATTAGATGTAACGCTGCCGTTGCTCCAAATATAGCTTACCGCGCCACTGGCCAACAACGTAGCCGTGCTGCCCGTGCAAACAGCGGTATCGTTGCCAGCCGAAACCGTAGGCAACAGGTTTACCTCCACGGTAACTGTTCCGGGCCTGCCGGGGCAGCCGTTGGCATCGGTAATGGTAAGGTCGTAAGAGCTAGTGTTTGTGGGAGATACTTGAATGCTCTGGGTGGTTTCGCCGTTGTTCCAG
>CAYYZT010000470.1:0-1297 GCA_964476015.1 uncultured Chitinophaga sp. | reverse complement strand
TCCAGCTCCAAGCGGTGCCGTTGGTGGCCGTGAGGGTAGCCGTTTCGCCAATACATATCTCTACATCGTTGCCAGCATCGGATAGGCTATCGCTTACAAAAGCCACCACGGGGGTTAAATCGCTATAGCACGATGGAATGCGGATTACCCAATCATAAAACCAGTAATAATTGGTTAAGGAAGGGGTTACGTTAAAACCTTGCTTGCCGCCAATGGTGGTTACAAACCCGGAAGGCGATGCGTAAGGATGGGTAGCACCCGATATGTCGCGGGCAAACTTCAGCCCGTTTACCGATGCCAGACCTATAATATAGTCGCCCTGATCTATCAAAGCCCCCAAGTAGTATTGCACGGGTGCGCCGATTGCATTGGCAACCGAAATTACCGGCGAGGTATAAACAGGGAAGCCGCCGCCTACCGGATAAATACCGATGGAGAAATCGCCGGTACCTTCCGGGTACATGGTAATGGAATCGATGGATACGGTACGGGCCACCCTAAACTCCAGGCCCCAGCCCGGCATAGTGGATATAAAGTACTCAAAGTTTGAGCCCGGCGCCGTTTTGCCCGCACGCTCCAAATTGCCCTGTTGGCCACGCACATAAAAGGTTTGCGTGGCGGCAAGCACTGGCGTGAACAAAATATCGCCATCGCCCAAATTAGTGGCAGCCCCCGCATCGGCAAACCAATCCAGCCCGATAAATCCGGTAGCATCGGCAACCAACTCGGCGGTATTGCCCACACACACGGTATCGCCCATGGCAACGGGGGAAGGCAGTTTGGCCAACAGGTTAAACGTTAAGCCCAGCGTATCGTTGGCAGGATATTGGTCGTTGGCCAACAGGTGCTGCACACAAAAGTGGAACGTGCCGCCTTGGTAGGTGTTTACGTTGCCTATGGTAATGGTATCATAGCTCCAAGGGGCCAGCGTGTTGCTATATTGGGTAGTAATGGTTTGCGCGCCAACGGTGGCCAAAACATCAAAACCCGTTTGCGGGTTGGTGCCTTGGTTGTATATTATTACCCGTATGGGCTAAGTGCTATCGCCACACTCGGCTTGTTGCGGCTGCAAAAAACGCACAATGGCAATGTTGTTGGCAAAGGGCGTGTATTCATCCGCGCCAATATCCACCCGGGCAGTTGGGGCAGCGGGGCGGGTTTCCCCATCAATGTCCACCCACACGTTTGCAGTGTTATCGCCTTTGTCGTAGGCCAAGGTATCCAGCAAGTGCAAATCGGTGGGGCCATAGAATACAGGCTTGCCTTCTATGGAGTTATCATTCAAATGCGGTCTTGC
>CAYYZT010000469.1:0-2751 GCA_964476015.1 uncultured Chitinophaga sp. | reverse complement strand
CTACGGCATCTTCTACCCGATCGCAAACCATCTGCTTCGGTGATAACTACTTGGGCCACACCGCCACGGGCATCCACCGCGATACCTTTACCGCCGCCAACGGCTGCGACAGCATTCGTACAGTGAACCTTACCGTAAGGCCGCAGAACGTAACCAACCTCACCCAGACCATCTGTTTCGGCGATAGCTATTTGGGCCACACCGCCACGGGCATCCACCGCGATACCTTTGCCGCCGCCAACGGCTGCGACAGTATTCGTGTAGTAAACCTCACCGTTAGGCCGCAAAACGTGACCAACCTCACCCAAACCATCTGCCAAGGCCAGAGCGTTGAGGGCTATACCGCCACGGGCATTTACCATGATACCTTGGCAGGGGCCAATAGCTGCGATAGCATCCGCATACTGAATCTTACCGTTGTCAATACCATCACTACGGGCGAGAGCAAAGTGGTTTGCTTTGGCGAAAGCTACTTGGGCCACAGCCAATCGGGCAGCTATAGCGATACCAGTGCTTCCGTTGGCGGGTGCGACAGCGTGCATACCCTCACGCTTACCATATTGCCGCAAAACACCACCACCCTCAACCATGCCATCTGCGATGGCGAAAGCTACCAAGGGCATACCACTGGCGGCACCTATACCGATACGCTTACGGCCGCTAGCGGCTGCGACAGCATCGTGAGCATCGTGCTCACCGTTAACCCAACCCCTGCCGTGCCCACCATACAGCAAAACGGAAACGTGCTAGCCATCGACAGTGCGGGCGACATACAGATTGTGTGGTTCCTCGGGGTTGACAACATCCTCGGTGCCACCAACGCCTTGCACACGGCCACGCAAAACGGGGTGTATTACGTAGTGGTATCCAACAGCTTCGGCTGTGCCGCCGTGTCGGATACGGTACAGGTAACGGGCGTGGGCGTAGAGGAAGCCGCAACACTGCGCCTTTCCGTTTATCCCAACCCTACCACGGGCCAGCTTACCTTGGAAATGGATGGGCCTGCCGCACAATGGGCCCTGTATAACCAACTGGGCCAACTGCTGATGCAAGGCCATGCTTTGGCCCTTACCACAATTAATTTGCAAGACTATTCCGAAGGGGTTTACTATCTAAAAGTACAAACCGCCGAAGGCGTAGCCACCCAAAAAGTATTGCTGGTGGAATAACCCAGTACTATACATCGAAACATAAGCAAGGGGCAAGCTATAATACAGCTTGCCCCTTGTTTATTACACCACTGTATTTTCTTATATTTACCGAATAAAAAAGGGATTTGTTAGTGGCACGAAAACTCTATAATCTTTATTGGGCGATGGCCGCCTGCCTGTTATTGGCCTCGTGCCGCTCTGAGGGCGATAAGCACCCCGAGTTAAGCACCTTTTACGAAGCCATAGAGGCGCATCCTGATTTTGAGCTGCAACCGTTGTTCAACGACCAGTCTTTAGTCGGGGTAAAAGTAATAGGGCCGTACCTTTTTGCTTCCCATTTCAGCACCCCGCCAAGCAATAGCGATACCGGCGCGGCCACTACCCTGAGTGTGGAGGTGTGGCAGGATGGCGACTCGGTACGCTCCTTCGCAATACCCTCGCAATGGGGCAATTATGAAATGGCGCAGGATGCGGATAGCAATATTTACCAAGGCAAGTACCGCATTTTGGCACCCGATTATAAAAAAATGGAGATACTGCCCGTTATTTCCGCCGACTCGATGAAAGCCAGTTTAAAGCGTTTGCAAACCATACTGGCGGGAACCCAAATGACCGTTACCGCCGACGATTTGCAGGGCGTATTTGGCAAAGACTATAAGCCAGAGCATACCGACTCGCTTACCGGTTTGCTGTTTGGCAACTTCACCAACGACCAAACCGCCTTGGACAGCAGCTACCGCAGGCACCTCTATTTCTTTTTTAGAAATTGCAGTTGGTATATAAAGCACCGTGAGTATGCCATAATTCACTATGGCCAGCAATCGTATTTTTGGGAGTTGGGCAAGGAGCGGCAGAGCGTGGCGGCTATGCTCACCCAATTTAAAAACTCGGGAGGCAAGGAACATGGCCGCAGAACGGAGCCTTATTCGCACGATTCGGGCGACGGGCCAGTGGGTTATGGCTCCTCGCTATCGCACGTTTCCATCACCAAATATGATGAATCGTTGGCGGAGTGGAAGGTCGAAGCTATTGGCGCGGCACATGTTGGGGGTATTATTTTCCCCAACCCGGAGTATATCTGGTATTACCACCTGTCGGTTGATGGCGTGGAGAAACTTCGGTTCAAGATATATGAAAACACCTCCGAGGAAGACATCGCGTTTTTAAATTACCACACGTCCAAACGGCAATTTTACATTATATACCCCTCCAGCAATAGTTTGGAACGCGTAACCTACACTGGCACACTGCCATAGCCATTGGTTTATACCTAACAAAAGGAGAATTTTACAACCTTTTTCATTTGCTATCTTTCATTTGATATTTCCCGATAGGTTTGCTATCTTTGTGCTCCCTTTTACCGTTATATTGCTCCGCCATGAATCATCAAGAGGTTAAACTATTCTCCGGCAGCGCTTCCAGATATCTGGCAGAACGAGTTGCGGAGGCCTATGGACAACCCCTTGGCAGCTTGGCGATAGAGCGGTTTAGCGATGGTGAGTTCCAACCCATCATCTCCGAATCGGTAAGGGGGTCGTTCTTTTTCATTATTCAGTCCACTTTCCCGTCGTCGGACAACCTGATGGAACTGCTCATGATT
>CAYYZT010000468.1:0-2757 GCA_964476015.1 uncultured Chitinophaga sp. | reverse complement strand
TATAATACTAACTCTCGTAATCCGTCACTTGCTTTTCGGCAAGCTCCCGTTTTTCCAGTCCTTCCAGTTCCACCAATAGGTTCGTAAGTTCTTCCGAGCCACCCGTACCAAGCCTAAAGTATTTGCCTTTGGCCGTGGCGGCTATTTGTTGCAAAATAGTCTCGTTCAGTTTCGAGAGCACGATACTGCCATCGGCATCCCGCTTAAAATCCTGCCTACCGTTTTTCGTCACCACCGGTATCGGGGCACCTTTAGGGTCGCCCAGCCCGATGGTATGGATAACGATGCCTGCCTTGGCGGCCTCCTCGGCGGCGGTGAGGGCGGCACCTTCGTGGTCCTCGCCATCGGTAAGGATGATGAGGGCCCGGAACTTGCTCCCTTCTTCCGTATACGAACCTTGCGCCATTTTGATTGCCTCGGCCAAAGAAGTACCCTGCGTGGGCACCATATCGGTAGTAATGCTGCTCAAAAAGAGCTTGGCCGCGGCCTTGTCGCTCGTCAACGGCATCTGCATGTAGCTATGCCCCGCAAACACGATGAGGCCCACGCGGTCGTTTTTCAACTGCTCTACTAAACGCGACACAAATTGCTTGGCCCGTGCAATGCGGCTGGGTTTTAAATCCTCCGCCAACATACTGCTGGATACATCCAAAGCCACAAACACATCGGCACCCTTTAGTTTTACGGTCTCGAACTTCTTGCCGATTTGCGGGTTGGCCGCCGCTATTACCAACGAGGCAAAACCCAACGTGAGCAGCACGAATTTGATGTAAACCTTGTATTTGGAACGTTCCGGCATCAGTTTTTCCAGCAACCGCCTATCGCCATACAAGCTGAACACGCGCTCGCGCCACACTGCATAGGCAATAAATGCCGCCAACGGCAGCAGCAACAGCAACAGCCCGTACAAATATTCCGGATGTTCGAAACGCATCATCAGGGTATGCTCCTTAAAAGGGTGTAACGCAACAACATTTCCACCAGCAATGCTATGCCCGCTACCAACAGTATCGGAAAAAACTCGTCGCTCACGCGCTGTATGGTGGATACTTCAATCTTTGTTTTCTCCAACGTGTCAATCTCGTCGTAAATCTGTTTCAGGCTCTCGTTGTTGGTGGCGCGAAAATACCGCCCGCCCGTCATTTGGGCTATCTCTTTCAACAAACTCTCGTCAATCTTCACCTCTACCGGAAACATGCTTTGCGGGTGGCGCGCCACGCCAATAGTGCCCACCCCGATGGTATATACCCTTACGCCGTACTCCCGTGCGGCCTCGGCCGCGGTAATAGGGTCAATAAAACCCATATTGTTGATGCCATCGGTCATCAAAATAATTACTTTGCTCTTCGCCTCGCTTTCCTTGAGCCTGTTTACCGCCGTGCCCAACCCCAAACCGATGGCGGTGCCGTCTTGCAACAAACCCTCCTTTATTTGCGAAAGGAGGTTGAGCACTACTTGCCTATCGGTGGTCAAAGGGCATTGGGTAAAGCTCTCGCCAGCGAACACCACTAGGCCCACCCTATCGTTCGGGCGGTTGGAGATAAAATCGGCGGCGAGGTTCTTGGCGGCCACCAAACGATTGGGCTGGAAATCCTCGGCCAGCATACTGGTGGACACGTCGAGCGATATTACCAAATCGATACCCTCGGCAGTAATGTTGTCTTCTTTCAATTGGGTTTGCGGGCGGGCCAGCACCAGTACCAGCAAGCAAAAAACCAATACCCTGATAATATACAGGCTGCTTTTCAGCGTACCCCTAATATTGCTGCCCCTACCGTGAAACCCGCCCAAAGACGACATGCGCAGCGTGGCATACTGCTTATTGTACCGCCACGCCACCCACAGCATCAGCAATATGGGCAACACCAACAGATAGAATGCCTTGGGATTGGCGAAGCTGATATGTTCCAGATAGCTAAACATCCTTCTTCTCCGTTTCGGTGGGGCGGGTGGCTTTTACAAAGTCCTTGGCCGATTGCATGGCGCGGAAATGGTCGTCGGGCAAGGGTTGTACCTTGGCGAATTTGGCCAAATCGGACAGGGTGAACATCTCTTTCAACTGTTCGCGGTGGGCAGGCGGCAGTTGGGTTTGGTCCAAACTGGCAAATATCTCGTGCGTGGTTGATTCCACGGCAGTAAATTGGAAACGAGCCTCCAGATACTCGCGCATAATGTCGCTCAACCCAGAATAATAAGGCTTGATATCGCCCTGTTGCCACAGTTTTTGTGTTTCCAACGCTTGCAGCTTTTCCATTGCCAACTCGTGCGGGGCTTTGGTTACTTTCGGGGCAATCACCTCCGCCACCTTATCTTTTTTCCTGATGAGCAGATAGATAACCAAGGCTAACAGATGGAGTAATATAACGCCAAGGATAATCCAGTATTTATACTCCCAAATGCTAAAAGGCGCATCCAGCAGTGCCTTGATGGGCCTGATGGCTTGTGTGGTATCTACGGGAACGGTGTTCACCTGCAACAACACGGGATAGTTTTGCATAACCTGCAAAGCCGTGTCGGCGGCGGTGTTGTAGGAAATGTTGAAGGAGGGGATGATGTAAAAGCCCGTATCCCAAGCGGTAACTTGCAGGGTAAGGTTCTCCTGCACGTATCCGCCCGCCCTTAGGGTATCCAACGTGGGCACGGCCAGCACTTCGATGCTCCGGGCCGAATCGATAGCCAGTTCGTTCGGGATGGTGGGCCAAAAAATGTTCACATCCGGCTGGTGCTTTATTTGCAGCGTGAGCGTGGCCGGGGCAC
>CAYYZT010000467.1:0-2759 GCA_964476015.1 uncultured Chitinophaga sp. | reverse complement strand
CGATAGGCGGCACGGCATCAGCGTCCGCTTCCGCCATGATCCGCCACTGGCCCTTGCCGTCATAGCCGTCGCGCCGGGTCTTGAGGATGCCGGGCGTGCCGATCTCGGTAATGGCCTGCGTAAGGTCGGCCGCGGTGATGACAGCCAGCACGCCATCCATCTCCAACCGAAAATCGTAATGCTCCCGCGTGGCATCGTGCCGCTGCACCACAAATACGAGCGGTTCTTTGGCGGCGCGCTTTACCACCTTACCCTGCGGCTCTTGGGTCTTTTTAAAGTCCCGCTTTCTATTGTATTCGGTGAGTTTCATAACCTAAGCCGCCTTCTTCATCGATTTCAAGCTCGCCTTTAGCTGTGCCATCAAGTCGTCGGCTTCGGTGGCTTCGGGCTCTTCTTTATCCACTTTCACCAGTTTCTTGTTCTTGGCCTTGCCCTCTATCATTTTCATCAAATCTTCCTTATAGCTATCCTTAAACTCCTTGGGGTTGAACTTGGCCGTCATTTGGTCAATCAGGTTCAGGGCCATTTCCAGTTCTTTGGGCGATACCTTTACATTGGTGGGGATGTCCAAATCCTTGGGTACGCGCAGTTCGTCAGCATAGCGCATTTGTACTAGGTACAGGATGTCGTCTTCCACCAATATCAACCCAATATTCTCCGAAGTACGCAGCACATATTTGGCCAATGCGGCCTTGCCTGTTTTCTTTAGGGCTTCTTTGAGCAATACATAGGTTTTGGCCGCTTGGGGTTCCGGCTCCAGAAAATAGGGTTTCTCGAAATATTTGGGGTCTATCTCGCTCCTATCCACAAACTCTTGTATGTCGATGGATTTGGTTTTCTGGGGGGCGGCTTTCTTAAAATCGTCGTCGCTCAATATTATATAATCGCCTTTGCGGTATTCGTAGCCTTTCACAATGTCGTTCCACGGCACTTCCTCACCTGTGGATTTGCATACCCGCACATATTTAATAGGGCAATGATCGTCCTTGCGGAGCATATCGAACTCTATTTGCTTGGAAACCGGTGCAGCCGAATACAAGCGCACGGGAATGTACACCAGGCCGAAACTGATGCCGCCTTTCCATATCGATCTCATAAGGGTGTGTTGTTTGTTATAACCCTATGCAGGGAAAATTACGTGCCAACAACTAGAGACTAGAACCAAAGCGGCAGCATATAACCGATAAGTGCCCCGAGGCCGAAAATGACGTGGGCGAAAAACAGTTGGGAGAAGAAGCCCAAAAGATGCACCTTGGGCGGATTGGGGTGGATGAGGAACGTAACCGTCCAAACGCCGATGCCCACCAAGCCGCTGATGGCCCCCATAATGGCGGCACTGCCCCATGATACATCCACAGCCGTGTATTGCCAAATAACGTGGTAAACCGCCACAAAAAGCAGCCCCACCAAATAATGCAACGCCCAGCCCAACGGGTTGGAATAGTGCGAGTTGACGGAAAAGTCCACCCAGCGGTCAATAAGCTTGTTGAGCAATACGGGTTCGCGAAACTGCTTGCCGCGAATGATGGAAATAAGGTAGCTGAACGCCGTCATTAGCGTGGTACCTATAATAGTTGCGAGTAGAAGTTGTAGGAATATCATCATGCTGGCAGCATATCAATTGCTGCGCCAAACAATGATGGTTAGATAGGCAGGCTAGCCATTTGAAACCAGTAACGCTCTATACTCTTGGCTATATCCACAAAACCCTCGTATGATTTGGGCTTGGTGATGTAGGTGTTTGCGCCCAAAGTATAACTTTGGTTAATGTCGCCTTTTTTACTCGAAGTGGAGAAAATAACCACCGGTATATTGCGAAGCCTGTCGTGGTGTTTTATTTCTTCCAATGCCTCCAAACCTGTTTTCCGGGGCATGTTCAAATCCAAGATAATAAGGTTGGGCAATTCAATATCCTTGAGTTTGTAAACCCCCTCTTTAAACAAGTAATGCAGCAGCTCTTCCCCGTCTTTTACAAAATGGATGTGGTTGCCAATCTCTGTTTCGGTAAATGCCTCCCTAGTAAGCATCTGATCGTCCATATCATCTTCGGCAATCAATAAATTGAGGGAGTCTCTCCCAATACTTTTGTTGGTCGGCATTATGTTTCTTGTTAGTGCAATATATAGCATTTTTTGCTAAATACAGCATCCGTTTATAGTTAAACCTCTGTGGTCGGACTTTCGTTCATTAGCCCGATATGGAAAACAGGGTTGTGCCAATCAAATGCCGCCGGTTTTTATGTTGATAAGATGGATATAGCTCACTATACCTCAAAAATGTCTCACTTTGAGCTATTTTATCTCAAAATTGCGGCATTATACCGCAAAAATGCCTCAAAAAATGTCGCAAAATGCCGCAAAAACCTAACTGCCCAACCCGTTTTCAAACACAAACGTATCCAACGGTTTCCGGTGGCGTGGGGTTAATTCGCGGGTTTTGAAAGGCTCCTCCAGGTTCTCGGCAGGGGCCAAATACCCAAGGGCAATAAAACAAATCAATTCGTAATCATCTGGCAATGAAAGCATTTTCTCAGCATTAGCCCTATGGAATCCACCCATCACATGCCCATAAACCCCCATGCTGGCAGCTTGCAACAGCAGGTTTTGGTTGGCAGAGCCCGCATCGTACCAAGCGTAGCGGTTTGGTGCGCCATTTCCGGCATGTGTTTTTCGTACCAAGCTGGCTATCAACACATTGGCATGTTGTGCCCATGGCTGGTTGCCCGGCATCAGCACCTGCCACATGGCCTCGAACACGGG
>CAYYZT010000466.1:0-2763 GCA_964476015.1 uncultured Chitinophaga sp. | reverse complement strand
GTTAAAGAGCGTGTACGCGCCCACATGGTGCGCCCCGTCTTCGTTGCCCGTTACCAACACGCCCGCCACCTTGTTGTACCAAGGGTACTGGCCATTTTCCTCGTCGGCATCGCCGTAGGTGGCATCCAGCCGCTCCATTACCAATTGGCAGATGGAGGAGCGAGACCCGAACCATATAGGCCCGGCAATAATCACAATATCCGCGGCCAAGAGTTTCTTTAAAATCTTCGGCCACTCATCGCCGTCGCCCGTATCGTTTTTGATGCCGTAGCCTATCTTATAATCCACCGGGCGCAGGGTTTCGGCGGTTACACCCACCTTACCATACTCCTTTACTACCTTTTTAATAAGTGCCTCGGTATTAGACTCTTCCGGCGATTTATTGAGTGTGCAGTTGAGGATTACGGCTTTCAATTTCATGGCTTAGGCTTTGGCTAGTACCACGTCCACAAACCAATGCTTGCAGTCGTGCAATAGGGTTTTTACTTGCAGGCCCGCATCGGCGGCCATGCGCTCTATCATGGGTAGGTCGTACTTCTGCGACAATTCGGTATGTATCGGTTCCCAAGCCTCAAAATCAAACGTTTGTTGGAGGGCACCGATGGTTACCTGCTGCTTGCGAGTGCTCACGATAAAACTTTTGGTTTCACCCGAAAGCGGGTCGTATGTAGGATAATGCGTAAAGTGCTCCCGGTTGAAATTGCCACCCAGTTCGGCATTGATGCGGTCAAGCAGATTGAGATTAAACTCGCGGGTGATGCCCTGTTTGTCGTTATAAGCGGCTAGGATGGTATTGGGGTCTTTTTTCAGGTCCATGCCCACCATCAACAAATCGTTGGGGTTCATGCGGTCGGCCAACCCTTTCAGAAACAAGTGTGCCCGCTCGCCCGTAAAATTGCCTATGTTGGAACCGAGAAACAAGATAACCTTGCGCTTTTGGCTGCCGGCACCCAGCCGCTCCAAAGCATCAAAATATTCATAAGCCATGGGTGTTACCTCGCACTGGGGCAATTCTTTGGCCAAGCTGTTTTTCAACTCGTCCAATACGTGGGCAGAGATATCGATGGGCACGTAGGTAAACGCTACTTCCTGCTCCACCAAATGCTTTAGCAGCACTTTGGTTTTGGTGCCATCGCCCGCACCAAACTCAATCAATTGGAAAGGTTTGCCGCCATTGCGGAACAGCTCCAGCATTTCCTGCTTTCGGGTGCTGAAAATTTCGTACTCGCTGCGGGTAGGATAATATTCCGGCAACTGCATGATGAGCTGGAAAAGCTCGTCGCCCTTGGCATCGTAAAAATAGCGCGATGGCAAGGTTTTGGGCGTGCGTTCCAATCCCTTGCGCACATCGGCGGCAAAAGTTTGGGTAGTTACGCTTTGGGTAATGGTTGGCATTGGTAAGGTTAATGGTGTGTATAAAAATCGCAACAATAATAATACCCAATCCGCACCAAAAAAGTGCCAAGATTGCCTCAACTAATCAGCAGAAGACTTAACAATCTGAACGCTAGCGTATTGGGGCCGCATTAAAATTTACTACTGCCCCAAGCGGGGAAAAACCTTGTAGCGGTATGGCAACAATTGTAGAACGACACTTTGTTGCCCTTTAAAAAACTGTTGGGAATGCATATAAAAAAGTGCCCGCGGGGAACCACTCCCGCGGGCTAAAACACACAACTAACCAACTATTATAAAACCTAAACTATTATCTCGTCAAAAAAATTGGAAGGCCACCCTCTATCTCTTCGCCACTTGCCTCGGTAATCCCATCAAATCGTGCTGCTACTTTGCTACCTTTTCTGCTCTGGGGCGGCCTATCCAAATTTGTTTTTGTAACTGATTACACTACAATATACGCTGATACGGAGGGCTTAGTTCTCGCTTTTCGTTCAACTGTCGCCACCTATCGGTGAACGGACGAAAAGGATAGGCAAACAAGATGGTTTATATTAAAATTGACCTAGAAGAGGCCCGTTCACCTCGCCTCCCAACCCGATACCGAAAGTATAGGTACTGGTGATGCCGAACGTGGCATAGCCATCCCTACCGATAATGGCCCACATACCCGGCGAAAACTTGCCCAGCCGCAGCACGCCGGGGTACACGCTGGCATGGAGAAAATTATCCGTGCTGTGGCTCCATACCAGCGAGGCCATCAAAGTGTTGTTCCTATCCAAGAAAATGCCCGCGCTGGGCGTAGTGGTAACGGTTACTTGCCGGGCGGCACTATCCAAAAACTCCAGTTCGTAGGAGCGTACCCCACCGCCCACCGAAATGCTGTACTCCTCGCTTACTTGGTACGACAGGCCCAACTGCGTGCTCATGCCCAGCCGGGCGAACAGTTTGAGCGGCTTGTGGAACGGCATGGCATATTTAAAGGAGAAGTATTGCCCGGCATTTTGCAGCGTACCGTGGGGCACGGTAAAAGTGGGCATAAGCGACCAATCGGCCATGTGGAGCGTGTTGCTGAAAAAGTGGTTCACCCGTGGCCCGGTAAACATAAGGATGCCCGCAAGGTTAAAGAGGTACACGTCTGCAACAGGGTCGGCATTGGTGCCCGTCCAGCCTTGGTTTTCGATGATTTCGTTCATCAATTGGCCCGTTACCACCGTAAGCGCTCCCATCAACCTCGGGCGGCGCACGCCGTGGGCGTGATACCATTCGCTAATGTTTACGTACGTCATCCCCCCACCGAGGAAGTGCAGCGTATAATTGGGCAGCCATTGTGCCCCTTGACGGTAAAAGCTGATGGGTAGCACTTCC
>CAYYZT010000465.1:0-2789 GCA_964476015.1 uncultured Chitinophaga sp. | reverse complement strand
GCTTTGTGGCCGGGGCCTACAAACGGGGCATAGCCTTTATCAATATACCCACTACCCTACTCGCCATGGTAGATGCCACGGTGGGCGCCAAAACGGGCATCAACCTAGGCGGCATCAAAAACAATATCGGCCTGTTCAACAATCCACAGGCCGTTTTCATCTACCTGCCATTTTTGGAAACGCTGCCTTACGAAGAGTTGCTGAGCGGTTATGCAGAGATGTTGAAACATGCCCTGCTATCAGGAACGGGCCATTGGTATGCGCTTATGGATGCAGGTCCGCAAGGAGTTAAAGGGCAGCCAGAGCTTATCATCCGGTCACTAAAAGTGAAACAACACATCGTGGAGCAAGACTCTACGGAAAAGGGCTTGCGAAAGGTGCTGAACCTCGGCCACACCATCGGCCACGCTCTGGAAAGCGAAAGCTTGCGCTTGGGCAAGCCGCTACTGCATGGCCACGCGGTGGCTTTGGGCATGGTAGCGGAGCTGTGGCTATCGAAAGAAATACTGGGTTTTCCACAAAAAGATTTGGAGGCTGTCAGTAACTATTTGTTGGGTTTGTATAGCCCTTTTTGGAATATTGACCCATCTCTGGCTAACTTAGCCGAGATGGTAAGCAACGACAAAAAGAACCTTGCCAAGCAATTATCGTTCAGCTTGTTACGCAATATTGGCGAACCTGAATACGATTGCGCCGTTGGGCAAGGACAGTTGCTGGAAGCATTTGTTTATTTGAGGGGACGCTTATGAAGTATAAAATAACCAAGAAAGATAAAAAACTGGTTGGCACCGTTACCTTGGAAGGCTCCAAGAGCATTACCAACCGCGTGATTATTATAAAAGCCTTGTGTGCTGATTTCTTTGAAATCAACAACTTTTCCATTTCCGAGGACTCCGAAACGCTGATAGAACTGCTCAACAGTACCGAGCGGGTGCTGGATGCCCGCGATGGTGGCACCACATTTCGTTTCCTTACGGCCTTTTTGGCCATCCACGAAGGCGATGTGGTGCTTACAGGCTCCGAGCGTTTGCAAAAACGCCCCGTGGGCCCGCTGGTAGAAGCGTTGCGAAGCCTTGGTGCCGACATAGAATACATAGGCGAATACGGATATCCGCCGCTGCGCATCAGGGGCAAGCGCCTCAACGGCAACCGTATCGAGATTGATGCGGCCGTGAGCAGCCAGTTTGTTTCGGCATTGCTGTTGATTGCGCCGCTGCTGAAAGACGGCCTTATCGTGCGCATGAAAGGCGAGCCGGTGAGCCGCCCGTACATACAGATGACACTGAACGTGATGAAGCACTTCGGCATACACCACGAGTGGACCCAGAGTGTTATCTCCGTGCCGCACCAAGATTACGTGGGCCGCCGCTACAACGTGGAAAGCGACTGGACGGCAGCCTCTTACTACTACGCCATGGCTGCTTTTGCCGACGAGGTGGACCTAAAAATTATGGGCCTCAATAAGTTTAGCTACCAAGGCGATGCCGCCATTGCTGGCTTGATGACTCAGTTCGGCGTACAAACCAGCCATATTGAGGGCGGCATACACCTTACCAAGGGCGACCATTACACCAAATCCACCGAAATAGATTTCCGCGACTACCCGGATTTGGCGCAAAGCGTGTTGGTTTGCGCCGCAGGAAAGGGCACCGCAGTAAAAGCCCGTGGAATGGAAACCTTGGAAATAAAAGAAACCAACCGCATCGAGGCGTTGGACAAGGAGCTGCAAAAACTGGGGCTGAAACTGATTCCGCTGGGTGCCACCTGGAACCTCGGCGTGCGCACCAACGGCTTGCCTGAAAACACGTTGTCCATCGATACCTATAAAGACCACCGCATGGCCATGGCCTTCACGCCGCTGGCCATTCCGTTCGGCGAGGTGATTATAGACGACCCGGCAGTGGTGGTGAAATCCTATGCGGGCTTTTGGGAAGACATCAGCAACCTCGGCTTTGAGATTGAGCAATTGAACTAGATTGTATTCAATTAAATACATCCCTTAGCCACCTGCGTATAAGTTTGGCGGGTTGCGCTCATTTCTCTTGCCGATTGCGCCTATATTAGCTTTATGAAACTCAAGGGCCTTGGCTTAATAGTGCTGGCATTTATTATGGTTTCGGCCTCGTGCGGCCCGTTCCAAATGCTGGATAAACGTTCCAAAATAATAGCCGCCAGCAAAGGTGGCATTATACGCGGGGCCTCATTCGATATTTCGCCCGACTCCGTAAAGGCCATTGAGAAAATAGCACCCACCATCGATCAAGATGGCTACTTGAGCTATACCATCCTGCCCGAAGATTTCCCCAGCGAAACTTTGAAGGTGGACTATATGTTCAATATCGACAACCAACTGGACATTATCGCCATCGACTACCGCACCAAGGACGAAAAGGCTATCCAACAGATAACGGACAACCTGAAGAAGTTTTTCCAAAAACGCCATGGCGACGGCCGTACCGACGAGCTGGGCTGGAACACTTGGGACATTAAAGACACCATTGGCAACAAAGGCACCATAGAAATAGTATTGTTGAGCGAAAACGACCCCGATTACCAAGGCGTAAAGCTGGAATTGGTGAAGTACTTTGAAGGGGAAGAATAGTCCGCGGTCCGCAGTCGATGGTCCACGGATAAAAGGCATACATGGGGCGTGTAATCATGTCACCTTCGGGGTTAGTACTACTGGGCCTCTACTGCTATAATCATTTCATCCCTTCGGGATTTTGAATTGCCTAGGCTTAAGACTAGATGAAATTAGTAAATTTCGTCTGGGATGCCGATAAAAACAG
>CAYYZT010000464.1:0-2825 GCA_964476015.1 uncultured Chitinophaga sp. | reverse complement strand
TCCGTAGGAGCCTAACATTCAAACCGTAATGCTCATTTTAAAGTCAAAATGGTATAATTACTTTTTGTCTTAGCAATGAACTGATGGCCTAAAGCCACTATTCTCATCGCTTGCGGTAATCCCCCGCTGCGAAGCATGATGTTCAATGACTTAGCGCACCCTATTATATTCACTTCCGACTCAGGGGATTGCTTCAGGCCAGTAGATTCTCTTGATCAAATTTTAAGGTTATGTCGGCCTTCGCAATGACGGCACTTCCTTGGCACAATACTTGACTATCGCTATCCTACTTTGTAAATATGACAACTTGGCTGAAAAGGCGTAATTTCAATGTTCATCAGTTTGGTGTCTTAAATCTTGTGTCTATAAAAAGATGTTCAACTTACCATTTGGAGACGACGAGGTAGAGTTTTTGCCGATGATGTCCATCGAAGAAGAGGACGATAGCAAAAAGGAAACCTATAAAGATAGCCTGCCCATACTGCCGTTGCGCAACACGGTACTGTATCCGGGCGTGGTGATACCGATTACCGTGGGCCGCGACAAATCGCTAAAGGCCGTAAAGGAGGCACACAAAGCCGATAAGGTAATCGGCGTGGTAGCGCAGCGCGATGCCAGCGTGGAAGACCCCGAAACGAAGGACCTTAGCGACATCGGCACGGTGGCCCGCATAGTGAAACTGCTAAAAATGCCGGACGGCAGCAATACCGTTATTATACAAGGCAAGCAGCGTTTCCGTATACAGGAGTTTACCAAGGAAGACCCATATATACGGGCCAAGGTAGAGTATTTGTCGGAGGCCCAGCCAGAGAACGCGGAGGAATTTAATGCCACCATCGCCAATATCCGCGATTTGGCCAGCGAGATTATCCGCTTGGCCCCGAACATTCCTTCGGAAGCGGCCATTGTGCTGAAGAACATTGATAGCCCTACGTTCCTGATGCACTTCATTTCTTCCAACCTTAATAATGAGCTGGCTGACAAGCAGGCCATTTTGGAAGAAAACGACCTGTTCCAGCGTGCCCAGATGGTGCTCATCCACTTGAACCGCGAGCTGCAAATGCTGGAACTGCGCAACCGCATACAGAGCAAGGTAAAGAGCGATATCGAGAAGCAGCAGAAGGATTACTTCCTGCACCAGCAACTGAAAACCATCCAAGAAGAGCTGGGGGCCGACGAGTTCAACCCCGACATTAAACGCCTCAAGGAAAAGGCCCGTGGCAAAAAATGGGCAAAGAGCGTGGCCGAAACCTTCAACAAAGAGTTGGAGAAACTGGAGCGCATGAACGCCGCCGCGGCGGAGTATTCTGTGAGCCTCAACTACTTGGACCTGTTGCTCGATTTGCCTTGGGAGGATTACACCAAAGACAACTTCGACCTGAAAAAGGCCCGTAAAATATTGGACAAGGACCACTACGGCCTCGACAAAATCAAGGACCGTATATTGGAATACCTTGCCGTTTTGAAACTCAAAGGCGACATGAAATCGCCCATTTTGTGTTTCGTGGGTCCTCCCGGGGTAGGTAAAACCTCGCTGGGACGCAGTATTGCGCAATCTTTGAACCGTAAGTATGTACGTATGTCGCTCGGCGGCCTGCACGACGAAAGCGAGATTCGCGGGCACCGCAAAACCTACATCGGTGCCATGCCTGGGCGTATCATCCAGAGTATCAAGAAGATAAAGACCAGCAACCCGGTGTTTATTTTGGATGAGGTGGACAAGGTAGGTACGGATTTTCGTGGCGACCCCTCCTCCGCTCTTCTGGAAGTACTTGACCCTGAACAGAATAACGCTTTTTACGACAATTATCTAGAGCTGGAATACGACCTTTCCAAAGTATTGTTCATCGCTACGGCCAACAGCCTGAACACCATACAGCCCGCCCTTCGCGACCGTATGGAAATCATTACCTTGGGCGGCTACAGCGTGGAGGAAAAGATTGAGATTGCCAAACGCCACCTGATACCGAAAACGAGGACCGACCACGGTTTGAAGGCAAACCAAGTGAAGATTGGCGACAAAGTATTGGAGGCCATTATCGACAAATATACCCGTGAGGCGGGCGTTCGGGACTTGGACCGCCAGTTGGCTGGAATAATGCGCTACGTGGCCAAAAATGTGGCCATGGATGAGCCTTACGACGTGAACATCACGAAGGACCAATTGCACAAAATACTTGGGGCAGAACGTTTTGACAGGGACATTTTTACCGAGAAACAACCACCCGGCGTGGCTATTGGCCTTGCTTGGACCTCCGTTGGCGGGGACATTCTCTTCATCGAAGCCAGCCTTAGCAAAGGCAAAGGCGTACTGACCCTTACCGGCAACTTGGGCGACGTGATGAAGGAATCCGCCACCACGGCATTGAGCTATATCCGTGCAAACGCAAGCAAATTAGGCGTTGATGTTGAGGACTTTAGCAACTGGAACGTGCACGTACACGTGCCCGAGGGTGCCATCCCGAAAGACGGCCCATCGGCGGGGATAACGATGCTTACCGCTCTAACTTCCTCATTTACAGGCCGTTCGCTTAAGCCTTACGTGGCCATGACGGGTGAAATTACCCTACGTGGCAAGGTATTGCCAGTGGGTGGCATCAAAGAGAAGATTTTGGCGGCAAAACGCTCTGGTTTAAAGGAGATTATACTTTGCAAAACGAACAAACGTGACATTGCGGAGATACCTGCCGAGTACTTGGAAGGGCTCACTTTCCACTACGTGGAGCGCATGGAGGAGGTGCTTGATTTGGCCCTTGAACCTAAAAAATAGCATTTTGAGCTATTGCGACATTTTTTTGAGACATTTTTGAGCTATAATGCCGCAA
>CAYYZT010000463.1:0-2826 GCA_964476015.1 uncultured Chitinophaga sp. | reverse complement strand
GCCACCCCAAGCCGCTGAACACCCCGCAAGGCTTGTCGCGCAAATCGATAGCGCTATATTACTATACCAAGACCCGCCCGGCACACGAGATTGCCGGCGACCACAATACCATTTACGTGAATACCGAGGGCGGCAAGGGTTTGTTTAAAAACTTCCGTTCGGGCCTCAAAGCCTTGGTAGAACGCATCAGCAAATAACATACTAGTTGCCACCACGCATCCTGTTCATAGTACCCTACCCGCACGGCGAGGCCCCCTCGCAGCGTTTTCGGTTTGAGCAGTATTACCCTGCCCTCGAAAAAGCAGGCATTGAATACGAGATTGTGCCTTTTTTGAACGAGAGAACCTGGCAGATACTCTATAAGCCCGGCCACAAACTGGCCAAGGCAATGGGCATACTGGGCGGTTTTTTTAGGCGGATGGCATTGATGTTCCGGGTGCGGCAGTTCGATTACGTTTTCCTCCACCGCGAGGCCACGCCCATAGGGCCGCCTATATTTGAGTGGCTGATGGCCAAAGTGCTGCGAGCCAAAATAGTTTATGATTTTGACGATGCCATTTGGCTGCCCAACACATCCGAACACAACAAAATAGCCGCGGGCCTAAAGTGGCACGGCAAGGTGGCCAGTATCTGCAAATGGGCCTACCGGGTGTCGTGCGGCAACGAGTATCTGTGCAACTATGCCAAGCAATTCAATACCAATGTGGTGCTCAACCCCACCACCATTGATACGGTAAACCTGCACAACCAAGTAAAAAACCAACATACCGGCAAAGTAGTAATCGGCTGGACGGGCACCCACTCCACCGTAAGCTACTTGGACGAGTTGTTGCCCGTTTTGCAAAAGCTGGAGCAAGAACTCGATTTTGAGTTTAGGGTAATCAGCAACCGCCCGCCCGATTTCGAGCTAAAATCGTTGGTTTACCTGCCTTGGAACAAAGAGACAGAAATTGCGGATCTGCTAAGTTTCAATTTTGGCGTAATGCCCCTTACCGACGACAAATGGGCACAGGGCAAGTGCGGCTTTAAAGCGTTGCAGTACATGAGCCTCGGCATGCCGGCGGCAATATCGCCCGTAGGGGTAAATACCAAGATAGTAACGCAAGGCGTGGACGGATTTTTGTGCAGCACGCCCCAGGAATGGGAAAACGCGCTTCGGAAACTGATAACCGACGAGGGGCTGCGGGTAGCCATGGGCGCGGCAGCCCGCCAAAAAATAGAGGGCTACTTCTCCGTTTCGTCCAATTCGGGCAATGTCCTTTCCTTGTTCAGGGCATAGTAACGCAACATATACAAGGCCGAGATGTACATGGGTATGGCCGGTATTTTATAGCGCACCAGCGCACCAAAGTTGTTACTGGTTACCCCCACGGCAAAGCCGTATAGAATAGCGAACGAAAAGGCGAAGGCCAGCATGGGGTCTTTTAACGGATACCGTAACATGGCCTTAATACCCACCTTGCCCAGCGTAATGATGGTAATAATAAAGATAATCAAGCTTTCCAAGGCGGCCTGCATCATAATAGGGCCGTTTACCTCCCACACGTAGGGCCTAAAAAACGTAACGTTTACCGCCAACGGAAAACGCGCCACCAAACCCGGTACCGAAGTGGTTGGTTCACCCAAGGTATATCCCGAACCGTGGCCACCCTCAATTTCTTGCACGCGCGTATGCCACCACTGGGTGTCGTAGGCCCGTTTTTCCATAGTTTGCAAGGTATAGCGCGAGTTTACGTTGGCAGTTAAACTGATAACCGCCACGGCACCGATGACCATAACACCCAAAAGAAAAGGAGCCAGCACGGTGCGCAGCCCCACGCTTTTAATCTTGCTGCTTACCAGCACATATAGCCCTAAAAACAGCGTGGACAACAGCACAAAGAATACAAACGAGCGGATTTTCAACATAATGTAGGAGAAAATCAGGAAAGCGATGAAGTACTTAATCTGCCGCTGTTTTTTGAAAAACACCATGTAGAAACAATATGAAATAAGTCCCAAACAGCCTATCATAACCGTATCTTTCATTATGCCCGAACCCCAAAAAAACACCGAGGGCACAAACAAGAAAGCAATGGCAAACTGTTTATGCAGTTGCGGCAACCAATCGGTAAAGATTTTAAGCAGTTTCCACAGTCCCCAAAAAGAGAACATCGCAAAAAACAAGGATATGATGGTGTAGCTGCCAAAGCTTACGAGGCTCAACAGCCCGCCCAGTTTAATTACGGTAAAGGAGTTGTCATCCCTAAACCACCATATACGGCTGGTATACCTAGCGGTGTCCGGGGTCCATTCAAAGGCGTTCAGGAACAGTATCTTAAACCCAGCAACCGGGTCATTCAAAAAAGCGGAATATATTACTTTGATACCTTGGTAAAACCAAAAAGTATCGCCACCACGGTAATAGAAGTGGTAAACCATGCCGAAGAGGATGGCACCGAAAAGTTTTATGGTAAGGCCCGGAATGAAGTATGGCTCTAAAGGATGCCCTTTATAGTGCTTGCTTTTATGGCTGTATGCCAGCACATAAATTATAAGCAAATAAACCGGTGCTAGAAATAAATCGAGGGTTGTCATTGAAATACCTAACGCAAAAATACGAATTCGTGACCACTCTAAGCGTATTTGGGTTTATGCTTACCTTTGCAGCATGTGCGGTTTGTCTGGTATTGTTCGTAAAAACGGCTTGCGCGAAACGGATTTGGCGGGGGTGCGCCAAACCCTTTTGGCACTGAGCCTGCGTGGCCCCGATTGCCAAGAATATTTTGCCGACGAAAAAGTGGCCTTGGGCCATGCCCGCCTTTCCATTGCGTCACCCGCGTGCCA
>CAYYZT010000462.1:0-2830 GCA_964476015.1 uncultured Chitinophaga sp. | reverse complement strand
GGGTAATATCAAAGTTGTCATCAAAGAGCCCCATGGCCTTTCGATATTCAGTAACTGTTTGTTGATAGAGCGCAAAACTGCTACGCAGCTTGGTATTTATATCAAACTGCATTTCCTGTATCTGGTAGTCGGCCTGCAATAGCTGTATCTTGGCAGTTTTGATGTTGCCTTGGTTGCGGTTCCACAAAGGCAGCGGAATGCTGAAACCCACATTTAATTGGTTGTTGAAAGCACCACTGCGCTGGTCGTAGGCGGCAAACACGTTAATATCAGGGGCAGCAAGTCGTTTGTTGTACTGCAGGTACTGCTGGGCTAGCGTTCTGTCTTTTTGCGCCAACAGCAACAGTGGGCTATTTTGCTGGCTCTCTGCCAAAACTTCCTCAAGCAGATAAGGCTTAATGTATTGCTTCTCGTCGGCTTCGTCAATTTCAAAATACACGAAGGCCTCGGTTTTCAAGAGGGTCTGCAGGTTGGCCTGTAATTTATAAAATTCCGATAAAAGGGCGGCACGGTCATTGTTCAGTTGCAGAAATGCACCTTTTAGCCGCACCACGTCTTTGTAGGGCACGTTACCTTTCTCTGCCTGTATCAAGTAGCCTTGCATTATAGTATCCAACAGTGCCAGTTGGCTATTATACCGTGCCAGCAAAGAGCGCTGCACACCTGCGGTAAACAAATCTGTATGTAGCCTAAACTTTAGTTGCAGCAATAGTTGCGCAAACTCTAGCTCGGCAATATCGGCATTGGTTTTGGCCATATCTATTTCCGAACGGCGCTTGCCGCCCAGCAAAATCAATTGGTCTAGCTGAAAATACTTTTGCCCGCCACTGCCTACATCAAAAAAACGCGCATCTTCAGGATTGTAAAAGTTTACATCGGCAGTAAACACCGGATTGGGATATAGCTTTGCCTGTATTACTTGGGCTTTGGCAATATCAATATTGAGCGAGGTGGCCAGTAATTGCAAGTTATTCTTCAGGAAAATACTATCTGCTTGGCTAATGGAAACCGACAAAGTATCGCTCGCATAACCTAACACACCATATCCAAAAAAATACATCAGCAAGCACCACCTCAACATAACCAACTATAGTTTAAAGCCCTTAGTAGCAGGGCAAGTACCAAGTAAATGAGATGGCAATACTACAGAGGCGATATAAGAACCGTTTTAGAACGGCATTAGAACGGCATTAGAATATGGCTTTAGGCAGTAAAATAGTTGCTATAGTACCCTTTTCCAACTGCGAAGTAAACCGTAGGCTGCCACGGTGCAGCGTGATGATGTTTTGCGACAGCGAAAGCCCAATGCCCACGCCCTTTTGCCCCATAGCATTGCTGGCCCGGTAAAATGGGCCGGTAATGTTCTTAAGGTCTATTTCGGGTATACCTATACCCTTGTCGGTAACAACAAGCTCAATATTGTTTCCGGCCGTGGAAAGCCTTACGGCAACCTCCTCGACCGAAAATTTGACGGCGTTGTCTACTACATTGTTTATGGCAAGTTTCAATAAGCTTTTATTGCCCATTACAAGGAGACTATCTGAATCGTTCGGTAAATGTGAAAAGTCGAAAACCACGCGTCTGCTATCTTTTTTTAGTAAGGATGCCTGGGCTTCTATCACTAGTTCATCAACCCTGACTAGGGTCATTTCCACGGCCATATCGTACTCGGCTTGTGCAAGCTTTAGTAAGCTGCTTACCAGTTCATCTAGCCTTTTTGCGGCTATCTCTATCTGCTGAAGCGCCTGTTGGTACTCCGCTATGGGGCGTTCCCTATTAAGTGCTATTTCCGTTTCTCCCAAAATAGCTGCCAAAGGATTCCGAAGCTCGTGGGAGGCGTTGTTTACAAAATGTGTTTGGGCATCAAATGCCACTTCCAGCCTATCCAGCATCCCGTTAATGGTTTTCGAAAGGCTTGCCAGTTCATCTTTTGAGCCATAGATTTCTAGCCTTAGGTGCAGGTTTGATGCGGTTATAGTATTGGCGCGATCGGTTATATCGCTTATGGGGCTCAATACGCTGCCGGCATAGAGCCTGCCGATGAAATAGATACTGAGCAAACCTACAATGAACGATCCCATCACCACATTTCGCAGATAATCCATTTTAGAATGCCCATACTGATCGAAGGCGGAAACGAATACTAGGTAGTTGCCTTGATTGTCAATATAGAGCATACCGATGGAAAGCGTGTCATCATATTCGTACTGGGCATAGCCTTTACTCAACACCTCGGATACAAAGCCCTGCCTCAACTTAGGAGAATGCTCGTCAAGGATTATTTTTTTGGAAGTATCCACCTGCAACACAAACTCTTGCTCCATAGGCAACTTCTGCCAATGTTTCTCTATGATTTGATTATAAATAGCGGTACTTACCTCGTCTTTTTCCAACTCCCGTTGGCCTATAATCATGGCCCGCTCCAAAAGCCTGCTGCTAAACTCTTGCTTTGTGTAGCCCTTGGTAAGCACATAGATAATAACAAAAAAAAACAGGAGCAACGTACCCGTTAGCAGCGTAAAGGTGAGCGTTATCTTATTGCGTATAGTCATTGCTATTGGCCTTCGCCCTCCTTCATTATATAACCCATACCGATAACTGTATGGATGAGCTTTATATCGTACCCTTTGTCGATTTTGTTGCGAAGGTAGTTTACATATACATCCACTACATTGGTTTCCATGCTGAAATTGATGTCCCAAACATTTTCCAACAACCGAGTGCGCGACAGCACCTTGCGCTGGTTGAGCATAAAGTATTCCAATAAGCGGTACTCTGTGGAGGTTAGCTTTATTTCGCCCCCCCTGCGCATGGCCGTTTTCATTTCCGT
>CAYYZT010000461.1:0-2847 GCA_964476015.1 uncultured Chitinophaga sp. | reverse complement strand
TTCGATGCGACGCATTATTTCCATATTGATAGGGTTGGTGGCCTTGTTTCCCGCACGGGAAGCGCAGGCGCAAGATCCGGAGTTTAGCCAGTTCTACGCCGCGCCCATGAACCTCAACCCCGCCCTTACCGGCATTGCTTGGGGCCCGCGTTTCAACGCCAACTACCGCAACCAGTGGCCCGGCGTGGAAAACGGCTTTGTTACCTATGCCCTCTCCTACGACCAACACTTCGAGAAGCTGCGCAGCGGCTTCGGGCTGTACCTAATGAACGACCGCGTCGCTTCGGGCCTCATCAACAACTACACCATCCGCCTCAACTACGCCTTCCAAATCAAGTTCTCCAAAAAAGTGGGCATGCAACTGGGCCTTTCGGGCGGATACGTACGCAAACAACTTGATTGGGCGCGGCTGACTTTCAACGACCAGATACACCCCCTTTTCGGTTTCACTGATTTTTCGGGTGCTCCCAACCTATCCAACGAGCAAATACCCGCCGACCTCGGCATCAACATCGCCGATTTCGGTACGGGTTTCGTGGTCTACTCTAAAAACGTTTTCGGCGGATTGGCCTTGCAGCACATCACCAGCCCCAAAGAATCGATTACCGAATACACCAACTACCGTCTGCCCATGAAAATAACCCTGCACGCGGGCGGCCAAATAAACCTGACACCTAAAAAGCGCAACAGCGACAACTTTCTTTCGCCAAACGCCATGTTCATTACCCAAGGCACGGCCTCGCAACTTAACGTAGGCACTTACGTGAACATCGGGAAAGTTTTCGGCGGCGTATCGTACCGCAACAATTTTTCCAACAGCGATGCCGTTATAGGTTTGCTGGGCCTGAAAATCTATTTCGTGAAGGTGGGATATAGCTATGATTACACGCTTTCCAACCTCTCGGGCTACTCCCGCGGGGCACACGAAGTATCCATTAGCGTGAACCTTGGAGACAAGGACGGACCGTTTGACCATACCCGCAGGCCCAACAAACTGGAGTGCCCGGGAATTTTGAATTTTTGATTTTGAAATAATCGACCTATATTAGCGTTTACTCTTAAAACCTGACGCGCAAAATGAAACATTTCACGTCTTTCTCTAAAGCCGCATTGGCTTTGTTCGCGGTGGCCGCCATGTCGTCCTGCTCTAAGGACACGTCTTCGGTTACCGGATGGGAAAACAACAACCCGGATTGGGGTGGCTTCGAAGTACTCGACTACGCCGGCCAAATCACGGGCCCCGGCCTTACCTTGGTTGAAGGCGGTACATTCGTAATGGGGCAAACGGAGCAAGACGTTATGTTCCTTTATAACGCCATACCGCGCAGCATTACGGTAAACTCCTTCTATATCGACAAAACAGAGGTGGCCAACGTACACTACCGCGAGTATCTGTACTGGATAAACCGCGTGTTCGGTGCCAACTACCCCGAAGTTTATCGCAACGCCCTGCCAGATACCTTGGTATGGCGCAGCGAGCTGGCTTACAACGAGCCGCTGGTGGAGTACTACCTGCGCCACCCAGCGTATAACGACTACCCAGTAGTGGGCGTGTCTTGGTTGCAAGCCGTTGAGTTCTGCAAATGGCGCACCGACCGTGTGAACGAGTTGATGCTTATCAAAGAAGGCGTGTTGGAAATCAACCCGAACCAAGTGGATAGCGACAACTTTAACACAGAGGCTTATCTATTGGGCCAATATGAGGGTATGGTGAAGAAAAACCTGCCTGACCTTGACCCGAACGGCTCTGGCGAACGCCCCGTGCGTTTTGAGGACGGTATTCTATTGCCTGCCTACCGCCTGCCTACCGAAGCCGAGTGGGAGTATGCAGCCCTTGGCCTTATCGGCAACCAGCCTTATGGCAACGAAGAGCGTTATACCGACAAGCGTATCTACCCTTGGAACGGCACCAGCCTTCGCTACTCCAAAGCCGGTAGCTGGCAGGGCGAGTTCCTCGCCAACTTCAAACGTGGCGCGGGTGACTACATGGGCTTGGCCGGTAAGCTGAACGACAACGCATCCGTAACCGCCCCGGTACAAATGTTTTGGCCGAACGACTTTGGCCTATACAACATGGCTGGCAACGTAAACGAATGGGTAGCCGATGCTTATCGCCCCATGACTAGCTACGACGAGGACGACCTGAACTCTTACCGTGGTAACGTGTTCATGCAAAAGCAATTGGACCCAGATGGTATTCCTGTAGAAAAGGACAGCTTGGGCCGTATTGTGTACGAACCCGTACCGGATGAGGATTTGGTAAACCGCAGGAACTACAAAAAATCTGACGTTATCAACTACTTGGATGGCGATGAGATTTCTGAAGTAACCTACGACTACGGCAAAACTACCTTGATTAGCGACAAAGCCCGTGTTTATAAAGGCGGTTCTTGGGCCGACATGCCATTCTGGTTGTCTCCCGGTGCCCGTCGTTATCTCGACCAAGAGCTTTCTTCCGCTACTATCGGCTTCCGTTGCGCTATGGACCGCGTAGGTAGCCCAGGCGGCAACGATTCGCCCGGCGGCAACAAGTTCAAGAAAAAATAATTGCGCTGTCAAGCAAAAGCATACAAGGCCCCTTCAGTTTGGAGGGGCCTTTTTATTTATCTTTGGATAGTGGTTGATTGGTTAATCCGTTGATCGGGGTTAACATAATTAGCTTGGTCTAAAATGTTATTTCCACCGATTAACCAATCAACCGATTAACCAGTCAACCAACACCGTGTCTATCCAAACACTCTACCAGCACTATCTCAAAAGCAGCGGTGTAAGCACCGATACGCGCAAAATTGAGCCGGGCGACCTGTTTTTCGCCCTCAAGGGCCCCAGTTTCAACGGCAACGAGTA
>CAYYZT010000460.1:0-2853 GCA_964476015.1 uncultured Chitinophaga sp. | reverse complement strand
GCAAAAAAGCATGCCACCTTCCGCTATCTGTTCGACCGCACCAAACCATTCCACCGCTACCCTACCATTGATTAGAACCGCCTGCCCAATCCATTTTTCGGCACCATGCTTACCAATACCCTTTTTAGGGTAAAGTATTGTCATAGAATTGTAAGATTTGGGTATGAATTGCTTAATACCCAAACAAAAGACCGAACATTGCAGTCTTATTTAGAAACAATCTAAAAAACCTTCGCAATGTCTCGTACATTTACCCAATTCTTTCTTTCTTTAATACTACTGTTCTCTATGGGCGGTGCCTTTGCGCAAACTACCGTTTCCGATAGCGTAGTGCTTGGTGCCAGTTACGATTACCAAGTTTTCTACAATCTGGAAACCGGTACTAAAGACAGTGCCGTTCGCAACGATTGGGACATTGCCTTCCAAGCCAACGGCTTGCTCAACGGCGGTATCTGGTTCAACGAATCGCTCTCCCAAACCGCCGTTTACCAAATTCCTGGCAAAGACTCCAGCGATTTCGGAACACTTATTGACACTACCGGCTTTGCTACATGGCAACGTCTACAAAATGGTAGCGAGAACTGGGCCCAAGGCGCATTTAATGCCAATAAAAGCAGCAGCAACGCTTTTGATTACGGCTGGGGTGTTTACTCCGGTGGTGCCCCACACAACGTAGTGGGCGATTCGCTTTACCTGTTGCGCCTTTCCGGTGGCGTTTTCAAAGTATTGTTCATTGAGCAATTAAATGGCTACGGCGGCTACTACAAGTTCCGTTTCAGCGACGTTGACGGTAGCAACGTTGTGGTTGATTCCGTTAGCAAAAACAATGACCGCAACTTGGTTTATTATAACCTTCGCACGGCCACTGCTGCCGACCGCGAACCCGGCAAAAATGATTGGCAACTGCTGTTTACCACCGGCTTGCGCGCGGTTTCCAGCGGCCAGCCCGGAGCACCTTTAAGTGCCCCTGCCGGTACTGTGTACACCAACGACAGCGTATATGCAGTGAAAATAGATGGCATGCCTAGCGATTCTGCCGATTACACGCAAGCCAACTTCGCCAACCAGAACATCTTCGCTATCGGTAGCGCCTACCGTATACGCATTACCGATGTAAACCACCCGTTCGGTGGCTATTGGGATGTGGCAGACAGCACCACCTATTTCGTAAAAATACAGAACGGCAACATCTACAAAGTTGTATTTACCCAGTTTAGCGGTTCGGCCCCAGCAGGCAACGGTTTGGTAGGTTTTGACAAAACCTTGGTTTACGAAAAACCCATCACCGGCATTGCCGGTGTGGAAACCGCTAGCCGATTCATCCTCTATCCAAACCCGGCTATTGACCAACTGAACATTGTTATCGATGCCAACGAAGCCGGTATGCACCAAGTAACCGTAACCGACCTAACCGGTAAAGTAGCCTATACTACTTCCATGCCCGTAAATGGATTGCAAAACATTGTAGTACCAGTATCAAACCTTGCCAACGGCTACTACCTAGTATCTGTTGAAGCCAATGGCAACCGTAGCGTACAAAAATTTGTGAAGCAGTAACATGTACCAGCGCACAGTACTTATTACTGTAATACTCTTGTTGAGCATCCTCGGCTTGGAGGCCCAGCATCGCACCATTACGGTGGTAAGCGATGCCGACGGCTCCCCGGCCGGGGATGCCTACGTTTTGGTACACTCGCTGGATGGGGAAGGCAAGAAGTTTTCCGCACTTACCGATGCCAAGGGAGTGGCCGCTATAGATAAATACAAGGGCAAAATTTTAGTAGAGATTTCACATGCCGGGTTTGTACCACATACCGACACGCTGCAACCCGGCCAAAGCCAATATTACCGCCTGTTGCCCTTGAACATTAAAATGGAGGAAGTAGTGGTAACGGGCCAGTTTTCGCCAGACGACCCGAAACGCTCCGTGTATGCGATAAAGGTTATAGACGCAAAAACCATTGAAAACCGCGGGGCCACCAACCTGCGCGAACTGCTTGGCCAAGAACTGAACATGCGCGTTACGCAGGATAATATTCTAGGCAGTGGCCTTAGTTTACAGGGCCTTAGCGGCGAGCAAGTAAAATACATGATTGACGGGGTGCCGATTATCGGCCGCGTGAACGGCGATATCGACATTAGCCAGATAAACCTGAACGATGTGGCCCGCATAGAAGTAATAGAAGGCCCCGTATCGGTACAATACGGTACCAATGCCTTGGGCGGTGTCATCAACATCATTACCAAAAACGAGCAAGGCGACAAAATCAATACTTCGCTCAACAGCTACTACGAAAGCGTGGGCACCTACAATTTCGATGCCTTGGCCGGGTTCCGGTTCAAAAAGCATTTTGTAGGCGCAAGCGCGGGCCGCTGGTTTTTTGACGGCTACGACCAAGACGAAAATGACGGCATCCGCGATTTGCAGTGGAACCCGAAAGAACAATACTTCGGTACCGTAAAGTATGGCTATGCCTTCAAGCGCATGCACTTGCTATACAGCACCAGCCTTTTCAACGAGAAAATAACCAATAGGCAAAACCCTAGCAGTTCCGGCACTTGGGCTTTTGACGACTACTACCATACGTTTCGCAATACTAACTCGCTAACCCTCAGCGGCGAAATTTTCAAGAACCATTACCTAAACCAAGTTTTTGCCTATTCCTACTTCCGCAGGGTGAAAAATACCGTGCGCAAAGATTTGGTAGAGCTTACCGAAGTGCCCGTGGCCGACCCTTCCATGCACGACACTACCAGCTTCAATGCCTTTTTGGTTCGCGGGTTTGTAAGCCGCAACACGCCCATCAAAAAGATAAACTACCAAGTAGGGTACGACATCAATATAGAGACCGC
>CAYYZT010000459.1:1292-2862 GCA_964476015.1 uncultured Chitinophaga sp. | reverse complement strand
ATCGAACCGAATATTTTCCGTGGGAACGTATGCGATAGGGATATGTGCCAAGCCAAGGTTGCCCAAGTTGCGGTAGCGAAAGGCCGCCTGTTGGCCCGGCTCGTAATACTGTTTGCCATCCAAAGTGGTATCGAGGGGCAAAGGGGTCATAAAACCCTCGCCGATGGTATAGTAAGGCAGGCGGGAATAAAACCTGCGCTTCAGCGTATCGCCAGAAGCCGCCACTATGGGCTTTACCGTATCTACGGTACTGGCTGGGGCCGATGTATTGCCCATCAGTTTTTGCGCATGTACTTCACTTGGCAAGATCATTACCAAACAAACCCAGCAACAGATGGTAGCTAGCGTGCGCAATAGTGTGGTTATTGGTTAATCAGTTCATTGGTACATCAGCACATTCGCACATCAGCACATTCGAAAATCACAGGCTCCCTATCAGTTCCCGCAACACGGTAGTGAGTTTCGGTTCGGCCTCGCTGGCCACGCGTATCACGTCTTCCAACGAGGTTTCTTGTATGTTCTCCTCCGGGTAGCCCATATCCGTTATTACCGAAATGGCGAACACGGGCAATTCCATGTGCTTGGCCACGATAACCTCCGCCACCGTGCTCATACCCACCGCATCGCCGCCGATGATGTGGAACATCTTGTATTCGGCGGGCGTTTCCAGCGTTGGGCCTTGCACGCCCACATACACCCCGGCATGGATGCGAAAACCATGTTCCTTGCCGATTTCCACGCCGCGTTGTACTAACGCTTTGTCATACGTTTTTAGCATGTCGGGGAAACGTGGGCCCAACTCATCGTAGTTTTTGCCGCGCAACGGGTGCTCCGGCTGCATGTTTATGTGGTCTCTCAACACCATCAGGTCGCCGTTTTGGTAGCTGGGGTTCAATCCGCCCGAAGCATTGGAAATAAACAGCGTTTTAATGCCCAAATACTTAAAAACCCGCACCGGGAACGTACACTGCTGCATGGTGTAGCCCTCGTAATAGTGGAAACGGCCCTGCATGGCCACTACCTTTTTACCGTTCAAGTGGCCGAAAATCAAGCGGCCTTTGTGGCTGGTAACGGTGGATACGGGAAAGTTCGGGATGCGGTTGTACGGCAGCTCGGCCACCAATTCAATCTCTTCGGCCAAGTTGCCCAGCCCCGTGCCGAGTATGATGGCATAATCGGGTTGGAAGTTGATTTCGGCCTGTATAAACTTAACGGTTTCGTCTATTTTCTCTAGTAGAAATTCCATGCATTTAGTCTTGTATCGTGTTTTGGTTAGGTACCCCGCCCAATACGGAGAGGTACTTCAATATCTCGCCATCGAACGCCGCTTTGTCCTCCGCAAAGAACTCCACCTGCACGGGCTGCACAAAAATCGGTATTTTCCGCTCAATAAACCATTCGCGGTGTATATGTAGCCGCACGGCATCTTTCTCTGTGGTGATGATAACCTTTTGTGGCGAAGGAATATTGCCAAAAGCCGTAACTATGACCTCCACATCGTGGGCGGTATAGGCGTGGTGGTCGGTATACTCCAAAGCGTGCACCTGCTTGAATTTAGGCTGTAAATACG
>CAYYZT010000459.1:380-1282 GCA_964476015.1 uncultured Chitinophaga sp. | reverse complement strand
CGGAGCCGGACTGGCAATGCCACTGAGCAACAATATTTCCATATCAGAGCCCTGCGCCAGCTTTTCGTTGGGGTTCATCAGGTTATAGGCCGGGGCATATTGCAGGTAGGAGAAAAACAGTTTTTGTTGGGGCAATGGCCTCAGTTCTTGCCGTATCGCTTCTTTTTGCTGCGCGGTAAGGTTGGGCGGGCACTTGGTAACGATGATAAAATGTGCCCGTTCCGCCCCCTTGATGGGCTCTCGCAAGGTGCCGCCGGGTATCAGCTCGTCGCGGGTATAGAGGCGGTTGTAGTCCGTAAGCAAAATGTTCAGCCCCGGCGAAATACTGCGATGCTGGAAGGCATCGTCCAACAACAGCACTTGGGTCTCGGGCCAATCGGTAAGCAGTTGCGGCACCGCCATCACCCGGTCTTCGCCCACGCTCACGCCCACTTGGGGGTACTTCCATTTAAGGAGCTGCGGCTCGTCGCCCACCTCTTCGGGGGTGGTTTCTGATGTGGCGGCAAAGTAGCCCTTGGTTTTGCGCTTATAGCCGCGACTAAGGGTAGCTACATGGTAGTAGGGCGAAATGAGCCTGATAAGATACTCCACGTGCGGCGTTTTGCCCGTGCCGCCGTAGCTGAGGTTACCCACGTTGATTACGGGTAAATCGAACTGGATGCTCTTGATATGGCCGCGGTCGAACAACCAATTGCGGGCCCGCACCACGCCGCCATACAAAGCCGTAACGGGCGACAACAAAATACTATTGAACGAAGGCATGGCGTAAAACTAAGGAAAGTTGTGTTAAGACATTTAAACACAAGGGACACAAAGAGAAAGCACTAAGGACACTAGGAATTTTTTTGTGTTCTTTGTGATTCCTTCGAGTGCTTAGTGTTTAAGCACATCCAACTCGTAAC
>CAYYZT010000459.1:0-346 GCA_964476015.1 uncultured Chitinophaga sp. | reverse complement strand
TCCAGAGGCTTTTTGCCTTGATAGGTAGTAGGCACTTTCTCGGTGTAGTAGCAGGAGAAGATAAGGCCGCGCAGCCCAATGTCTAGTTGGCGGAAGATGGGGCCGAGGAAGCTCTTGTTTTCCATGGCGGTTTCCATTTTGCCCAACAGCCAGCGCAGCACAAACGTGGGCATAAAGGCCAAAATGGTAAGCAGCAGGTTAAGGTCCTTGATGTCGGCGGCGGGGGCATACGATACCAAGTCGTCGATGTACGTTAGCCCGCCCACTTCGCTAAAGGCTGGAAACTCCCCGTTGCGGGGTATCATCAGGTCGCCGATGCGGTTAATGGCTTTCAGCGCCGAGTTGC
>CAYYZT010000458.1:0-2862 GCA_964476015.1 uncultured Chitinophaga sp. | reverse complement strand
CCTCATCCTTGCGGAAGACAACTCCGTAATAGAGATACCGGAAGGCTATTATAAGTTCAGCGGCAGCCTCTCCATGGAGGGCAAAAACGGAGTTACCATCAAAGGTGCGGGCATTGACAAAACGTTCCTTTCTTTTGATGGGCAAACACAGGGTGCCGAGGGCATCAAGGTGAACAACTGCACCAACATCACCATCGAGGGCCTCACCGTTTGGGATGCCAAGGGCGATGCCATCAAAACACAGGAAGTAAAGGGCCTTACGTTTAAAAACGTGCGCACCGAGTGGACCCGCGGCCCACGGCCCAGCAACGGTGCCTATGGCTTTTACCCAGTAAACTGCGACAACGTGCTCATTGAGCATTGCGAGGCCATCGGTGCCAGCGATGCGGGCATCTACGTGGGCCAAAGCCGGAACGTAATAGTGCGCAACAACCTGGCCAAGCACAACGTGGCGGGCATCGAAATTGAGAACACGCTGTATGCCGATGTGTATGAAAACGAGGCGGTGAACAACACGGGCGGTATCCTGGTGTTCGATATGCCGGGCCTCGTGCAAACCAACGGTGGCCATGTGCGGGTATATAACAACAACATACACCACAACAACCTACGCAACTTCGCCCCCGAAGGCAACATTGTAGCCTCCGTGCCGCCGGGTACCGGGGTATTGGTGCTGGCCACGGGCCATGTGGAGATTTTCGACAACAAAATCCACTATAACCGCACCGTGGGCACGGGCATCGTTAGCTATACCACGGTAGACAAAGAAATACAGGATACCCTGTTCAACCCTTACCCCAAGGCCGTGTACGTGCACAGCAACGACTTTAAGCGAGGTTGGGGGCTGCCGTCCATCCAAAACGATATGGGCAAACTGATAGCTTGGAAAGCCCCGTTCAGTGTGCCCTATATCATCTACGACGGCTCCATTGACCCCAGCATAGCCGTAAACGGCAAACTGCCCGCCGATAAGGCAATTTGCGTGCGCAACAACGGCGGGGCCAGCTTTGCCATGGTGGATGCCGCCAACGGGTTCGAAAACGTAAGCCGCGATGCCGCCCCATACGATTGCGAACTGGCACCGATGCCTACGGTGGAGTTGGGCAAATGATTTTTTAACACGAAGGGCACAAAGGAATCACCAAGAACACTAAGTTTGCTTTGTGTACTTAGTGCTTTTACTTAGTGTCCTTAGTGTTTAAACCACATACACACGAGTATTAAAACAAAGAAACCAGTGCGCCCACTATTGTTATTTTTTTTATTTGGCTTGATGTTTTTCATTGCCTGCAACGGCGGGCAGCCCGAAGAAACTACCTTGTCTGGCGGGCCTGAGGTGGAAGTGGGGCCGGAGAAGCTGTCGGCCTACGGTTTTTTTACGGGCAACATGGCCGATATGGTGCCCGCAAAGGGCGTGGTGCCGTATGACTTGGCCACACCCTTGTTTTCTGATTACGCCTACAAAGCCCGTTTTATAAAACTGCCCGATGGCAGTGCCCCGGCCCCGTTCAACGACGAGGATGTGTTCGACTTGCCAGTGGGTACGGTGCTGATTAAAACCTTTTACTATCCACACGACATGCGCGACGAAGCCAAGGGTCGCCGCCTGATGGAAACACGCCTGCTGATACACGAAACAACGGGCTGGAAAGCCTTGCCCTACATCTGGAACGAGGAGCAGACCGAGGCCGTGCTTGAAATAACCGGCGGCACTAGGAACGTAAGCTGGGTGCATACCGATGGTGGCAAGCGCAGCCTCGCCTACGTTATCCCCAACATGAACCAATGCAAGGGCTGCCACATCAAAAACGGCGACATGGTCCCCATCGGCCCCAAAGCACGGTATCTCAACAAGGATTTTGCCTATGCCGACGGCACCAAAAACCAGTTGGTACACTGGCACGAGGCGGGTATCATAGATACCTTACCCAATTTGGCTTCCATAACCCAAGTGCCCGTGTGGGACGAACCTGCCACGGGCAGCCTGCACGACCGTGCCCGGGCCTATCTGGAAATAAACTGCGCCCATTGTCACCGCGACGGGGCGCCGGCCAACACATCGGGCCTGCTGCTCGATTGGCACCAGCAAAATATGGCGGCCTATGGTTTCTACAAATCGCCCGTGGCGGCGGGCCGTGGCAGCGGCGGCAAACTGTATGATATACACCCCGGCAAACCGGATGGCTCCATCCTGCTTTTTCGTATGGATAGCGCAGACCCCGGCATCATGATGCCCGAACTGGGCCGCAAGGTAATCCACAAAGAAGGCGTGCAACTGATACGGGAATGGATAGCCTCGTTGCCGGAGGGGAAGTAGGGCATGAGCGAGCTTCCAGTTCGAACAACACGTACAAAGGCTACCGCTAGTATCCGCTGGTGTGCACACTGCATGGCAAAGTCTTGATACTTGATACTCACTACTTGATACTAATCCCGTAACTTTGCCCCATGTACTACAACAATATACTGGAAACGATAGGCAACACGCCATTGGTGAAACTGAACAGCGTAGTGGAAGGCATCCCGGCCACGGTATTGGCAAAAGTGGATAGCTTCAACCCCGGCAACTCCATTAAAGACCGCATCGGCCTTAAAATGGTGGAAGTGGCGGAGCAACAGGGCCTGCTGAAACCCGGTGGTACCATCATTGAGGGCACCAGCGGCAACACGGGCATGGGCCTTGCCTTGGCGGCCATCATTAAGGGCTACAAGTGTATTTTTACCACTACCGACAAGCAGAGCAAGGAAAAAATCGACATCCTCAAGGCCGTGGGCGCGGAGGTTATCGTGTGCCCTACCGATGTGGAGGCTACCGACCCGCGCTCGTATTACAGCGTCTCGGACCGTCTCGTGCGCGAGATC
>CAYYZT010000457.1:0-2877 GCA_964476015.1 uncultured Chitinophaga sp. | reverse complement strand
TGTACCGCCACCGATGCGGTAGGCGGTACAGCCGTTGGCATCGGTTACGGTTACGGTGTATGTGGTGGCCGTGGTAGGCGATACGGAGGTACTGGCGGTTTGCGCGCCGTTGCTCCATACATAGCCCGTGCCGCCCGTTGCGGTAAGGGTTACGCTACCGCCGTCGCAGGCCACCGCATCGTTGCCCGCATTGGCGTTCGGCAGTGCGTTTATGGATACGGTTACCGCATCGGTACTGCTACAGCCGTTGGCATCAACACCCGTTACGGTGTAAGTGGTGGCACTGCTAGGGCTTACGGTATAAGCTGCCGTGGCTGGGCCGCCCGTCCATTGGTACGAGGCTACGTTGCCCGTGGCGGTCAAGGTCAGGCTTTCGCCGGGGCATATACCCGCATCGGTTCCGGCGTTCACCGGTTCAGGCACGCGCAGGCTCACCGAGCCACCGCCCACACCGCTGCAACCGCTGTTGTCGGTTACGGTTACCACAAAGCCGCCGTTGGTGGTTACGTCAATGGTTTGGGTGCTGGCACCCGTGTTCCAAGCATAGGTAGAGCCGGGGTAGCCCGCATCCAGCGTGGCGGTGTCGCCGGGGCATATACTCAGGTTCGGCAGGGTAACTACCAAGCCCGTGCCCACGGTAACGGTGGATGTATCCGTGCCCTCGCAGCCGAAACTGTTGGTTACGGTTACAATATAGTTGCCGGCATTGCTCACGGTAATGCTCTGGGTGTTGTCGCCCGTGCTCCAGTTGAAGCTGGCACCGGTGTTGCCCGCGCTCAGGGTAGTGTTGCTGCCCACGCAAATGGTAGGGTCGGGCAGGGTAACGGTAGGCACGGGGTTGATGCCAACCGTGGCACTGCCGGTACCCGTGCAGTTGTTGGCATCGGTAACGGTTACGCTATAGGTGCCCGCCGCGCTCACGCGGATGGTTTGCGACTGCTCTTGCGTGCTCCACACATACGAGGCACCGGGGTTCCCGGCATTGAGCGTTGCGGTGTCGCCGGGGCAGATGCCGGGGGTGCCGAGGTTTACCGTAAGGCTGGTGCTGATGGTAACGGTGGCCGTATCCACATCGGTACAAGAGCCGATGGTAACGGTTACAATGTAGTTGCCAGCAGTGTTCACTGTAATGGTTTGCGTGGTGGCTTGGTTGCTCCAAGCATACGTGGCACCGGGGTTGCCCGCATCCAAGGTGGTGTTGCTGCCTTGGCAAATGGTAGGGTCTTGCAGGTTTACCACTGGGGTAGGCAAGATGCTTACCGTTACGGTATCCCTATCGGTACAGCCATTGGCATCGGTTATGCGCACGTTGTAAGATGTGGTGGCCGTTGGGCTTACGTTGATGGTGGCCGTGGCTTGGCCGTTGTTCCACAGGTAGCTGGTGCCGCCCGTGGCCGTAAGCGTGGCCGTGCCACCCAAGCAAATGCTGGTATCGTTGCCGGCATTTGCCGTCGGCGTCGGATTTACGGTTACGTCTTGGGTTTCGCTATAGGTGCAAGAGTTTGGCACAAAGCGTTGGCAATCGCCATAGGCATCCCAAATCTGGAAGTTGCGGCCCGTAGGGGAAATGGCTTGCGTGCCCGTGGCGTTTTCCAGTCCCTGTGTGCCTCCCGGAATAAAGATGTTGAACATATCCTCTGGGCACTCGATACAGATAATCTGTACCTCGTTAGAGGTTTCGTGCAACACAATTTGGAACAATACCACTTCTTCGTCCCAATAGTTCTCGCTGTCGTAGTCTATCACAAACTGGCGGTTGGGGGCCGCTCCCAAGGTATAGTATTCCACGCCATATGTATACAGGTCCACCCATTTGCCCGCAATGATATTGTTGGGTGCGGCGGCGTTGGGCAGCGCGGTATTGAGCGGGAACGACGTGGTAAGGCCCAAGTCGAACGTTACCCAACCGTTGGAGCTGATTTTTATCTGCGAATACTGCTGGCCGTAAAACTTGAAGTTAAATGGCAACGTAATGGCACTGCTCAGCACATCGTCGCCCATGGCCAAGAAGGTGGGCGTGCCCGAAGGGCTAAGGGGGGTAAAGGTGCAGTTCTGCACGCTATAGTCAATAAACGAATCTACCACATATACCAAGGTATGCGTACCGGCACCTGCCGCGCTGGGGCGGAATTGGCCGTTGGTAACACCGGGGCCTATAAACGTACCGCCAGCAGGCGAAACGGACAAGGTTACGCGGTTGGTATCATCGGCGCAGTATGGGCCGCCGGGTGCGTTGAATGTAACGGCCACGTCCACTACATTGAGGGTGATGGAGGCCGTATCGCTACAACCCGTAGCAGGGCTTTGGTAAATGTAGGTAAGCGTATGGCTGCCCGCCCCTGCGGTGGCCGGGTCGAAAGTAGTGCCGCTCACACCCGCGCCAGACAGTGTGCCGCCCGCCGGGGTAGCGGTAAGGGCTACCGGCGCATCGAAAATGCAATAGGTAGGCTGTGCCGCGCTAAGTACTGCCACTGGCTGTGCGAACACTTCCAAGGTATCGCGGGCCACGTTGCTACAAGTACCGTCGCTGTATGTATAGGTGAGTATTTTAATGCCTGCGCCAGCAACACTCGGGGTAAACGTGCTGCCGCTTACGCCGCTACCGGCAAAGGTGCCGCCAGCAGGCAAGCCAAATAGCTGTACTGGGTCGGTGTCGGTAACGCAATACTCGTCAGCCGCGCCCGCTATGGCCACGGTAGGCAATTGGTTTACGGTAATGGTAACGGTGTCGCGATAGTTGCAAAGGCCATCCACATGCTCTACTATATAGGTGGTGGTGGTGGCAGGCGTGGCTACGGGAATCGACGAGGTGGCATCGCTCAGCCCGGTGGCGGGTGTCCAAGCATAAGTGCCCGCGGTGCTTCCCTCTACGGTAAT
>CAYYZT010000456.1:0-2879 GCA_964476015.1 uncultured Chitinophaga sp. | reverse complement strand
CACCAGCACCTATACCGCTACCGCCACAAACGGCACCGTTACCTATAGTATCTTAAGCGGCGGTGCCTCCATAAACCCAACAACGGGTGTGGTGAGCGGTGTATCCAGCAGCTTTGTGGTACGTGCCACAGCGGCGGGTTGTAACGGTCCCACTACCGCAGACTTCTCTGTAACGGCAACACCTGGCTCTACCCCAGCGGTGGCCATCTCGGCAAACCCGGGCACCAGCATCTGCGCGGGCACATCCGTAACTTTCACCGCCACGCCTACCAATGGCGGCACCAGCCCTAGTTACCAATGGAAGCTTAACGGTGGCAACGTGGGCAGCGGCGGCACCACCTATACTAATGCCTCGTTGGCTAATGGCGACGTGGTGAGCGTGGAAATGACCAGCAATGCCTCTTGCCTGTCCACCCCTACGGCTACCGATGCGGTGACCATTACCATGGGCCAACCCAATCTGTCCGCCATCAACGGCAGCGTGGCAACACCGATGGCCACGGGCGATTACCTATGGGCAGGAAACAACAATACCAACTGGAACAATGCCAACAACTGGTACGTGCTGAACAATAACGGTACCTTTAGCACCGCTTCCACCGTGCCGTCAACCACATCGAACGTGTTCGTGATACACCACTCTATAGCTTCGGGTTGTGTGAGCAGCACCAACAATGCAAACGTAAACGCTACCGCCAATGCGCAGAACCTTACCATAGGTACCGACGCAACACTTTCGTTTAGCAACAGCCAACGCCTGAACGTGTATGGCAACTATATCAATCGTGGCGAACTGGTGAACGGAACCAATAGCGTGGTTGCGTTTGTAGGCTCCGGAAACCAAAACGTGCATTCGGGCGGCAACACCGCTACCAACGCTGGTGCCGCAACACTGAACAAACGTTTCCAAATAGTAATAGTGGATAAGCCTTCGGGCAGCGTGATACAGGATAGCATTTTCTATGCGCTAAACCACTTTACCATTACCAACGGTACTTGGAACAATACTTCCGGCAACTGGGCAGTGACCATACAAGGCAACTGGGACAACGGCGGTGCCGGACAGTTCTTGCCGGGCACTTCCACCGTTACGCTCAGCAACAACTCGGCCCGTACCATAACCACAGGCTACACCTCCGCCGCGCCTACTGGCAAAACGTTCCACAACGTTACCAAATCGGGCAATGGAAACTTTACCTTGGTAGGCGACTTAGTGGGCGCAAATGACCTGAACGTGACCGCCGGAACTTTGACCGCGGCAAACAATAACATCAACTTTAACCGCGACGTGATTTCGAGGGGCGGCACCATCAGCGGCAGCAATGCCACCATTAGTGCCAATCGACACATGACCATAGGCAACGCCAACGGCGTGGGCACGCTTACTTGCAGCAATTGTACGCTGAACGTTACTTTCGACCTCAATTTGGGCGTAGCGGCAGGCAACGCGGGCAGCCTTACGCTTACTGACGGCGGCACCTTTAACATCGGCAGGAATGCCCTCTTGAGAACGGGCAGCTTCTCCGCTGGCAACAGCACTACCAACGTGGTGGGCAACTGGACCAATACCGGTGCAACCTTTACGGCTGGAAACAGCTTGGTACGCTTCACCGGTACGGGAACCTCCACCGTTACGTCACAAGCACAGTTGTTCAACAACGTGGAAGTGGTTAAGTCTTCTGGAATCAGGGTAACGCTGGCCGATGATTTTGAGGCGGCAGGTGCCTTGGATGTTACCAGCGGCATATTCGAAACGCCTTCAAACATAACGGGCAAGGCAGAAAACGTGAATACAACGCTTGGTGCCGAGTTCAAAATACTATCCAATGGCGTGTTCCGAACCAACGATTGAGTTGGCCGAACCATAAAACAGAAAAAACCCACGGAGCTATTCCGTGGGTTTTTTGTTCCAAATTTCCCAACTGGCCTCGGCTTGCCGTTCCAGCATTTCCAAGCCGTTTTTAATGGCGGCCCCTTGCGCTTTGCCGTTTTGGAGAAACAGCGTTTCGGCAGGATTATATATCAGGTCGTAAAGCAAATGTTCCGTTGTGAGATATTGGTAAGGAATGGCAGGTGCCTCCCCCACCCGTGGATGCATGCCCAAAGGAGTGGTATTAACGATAAGCAAATGGCTTTCGATAATTTCCTTGTTCAATCTTTCATAAGAAAACCCTACTTCATCCCGCTGCCGGGAAACGAAACGGTAGGCAATGCCCAGTTGCCCCAAGGCGTAGGCCACCGCCTTTGATGAGCCTCCCGTGCCCAATATCAAAGCCTGCCGATGTTGGGATTTTAGTAAAGGTTTCAACGAATCGCGGAAACCGATATAATCCGTATTGAAACCTTTGATGCTATCGCCTGCAATCAAAAGCGTATTTACCGCGCCTATGGCATCCGCGGCCTCGCTGATTTCCGTAAGATATGGGAGGATGCGCTCCTTGTAAGGAATAGTCACGTTTAGCCCCACCAATGCTTGGTTTTGCTTTAGCAACCTTGGAAACTGGCCTATATCATCAATCTCGAAGTTTTGGTAAACGGCATCGGCAATATCTTCGCGCCCGAACTTACGCTCGAAGTAGCCCTTGGAGAACGAATGCCCCAACGGATATCCTATCAGCCCGAATTGCTTTATGCCCATATTTTTGTAGCGAGAAATCCTTTGCGATAAAGGTAGGTATTTTGAATGGGCAAGGTAAATTTTCCTATTTCGCCGCGAAACCTTATCTTCATGGCATGAGCTTGGGAACACTGCTATATATTGTTGTTATCGTAATCGTGGTGATTGCCAATATTTATAAGGGCATCAAAAAAGCCAAGGAAGAACAGCTACGTAGGCAACAAGAGAACGCCAATGCCCCCAAGCCTAACCCTTACAGCCC
>CAYYZT010000455.1:1340-2886 GCA_964476015.1 uncultured Chitinophaga sp. | reverse complement strand
GCAAAGTACACCTCCAAGTACCGCCCACCAGCACGGGTACCGTGGATTGGTTGGCCGCGATAATAACGCTCAGGCTGCACAGGCTGGTGTGCGGGGCAGCACAAGTGGTATTGGTGGCAATATTGGCCAGCGGGGTACCGCTGGGGGTGTTTTTGGCCTGTAGCAATATACTGAGGTCGGAGGCCAACACGCGCAGTTTGCCCATATATACATACGGGCTGCCGCTGTTGCATAGGTTTTTGGTTTCCAAATACACATCGTAATCGGCAGCGAGAGGTTGTCCCGAGAAGATAGTTTGTAAAAGGGATTTCAAATTATAGCTACTAGGTGGTGTTCCTGTTTGCCAAGTTGTGTATACTGGGGTCCCTCCATTCCTACCTGCCCCAACCCGCCACTGGTAACTGGAGTTGGTGCCCGCAGACGAGATATTGTCCATGGTGATGCTCGCCGCATCGCATATACTTAGGTAATCATACATGTCCATTATGTTGCCGTTTACACGGAACGTGGCACTAGCTGGTATGTTCACGGTATAATTGGCAAACTCGTTGTACTCGCTGGCAGCGCCCACGCAATAGGTGCCGTAGCTGTTTACCGTGCTGTACACGCGGTATTGGCCGTTTAGCGGGTTAAACGTAAAACTGTAGTTGGGGCTGGCAATGGTGGTGCTGGTGCTTTGTACGGTGCTCCAACTGCTACCGTTCCACCGTTGCAGGTAAACATAACAGGTTGAGGCCGGGCAATTGTCGTAAGATGCAGGATCCGACACCTTCTACTGGTAGCGGGCTTGGCCCGATACCGTAACCGAATAGCCCGCGCAGCCCGTGGTAGGCGTGCCGCCACTGGCACTTAAAAAAATACGTAGCTAAGGACCTTGCGCAAAGGCACCCAAACTGCCGCAAAGCAGCAACAAAAGCAAACTAAGGGTTCTCATAACGAAACATTTTTGGTTAGTTGAAATATGTGTATTTAACAAGATAATACTTATGGTGCATAAATACATAACATCAGCTAAAATAATTGTCAAACGAGATGATATTGTGGTGTGAAGTTATGTGATGGTTTGGCCCAAGGATATTAGCCGTACCTTTGGCCATATTTAGTTAACGAACTGCTAAAACACGTGGAATGGTAGAGTTGCATACTGCGATGCCCGCTTGGTGGTCGGTACTGCCCTTTGTGGCGTTGCTGTTGATGATTGCCACTGGGCCGTTGCTGTATGGCCGTTTTTGGCATAAACATTACCCGGCCATTTCCGTTTCGCTGGGGGTGTTGGTAGTGGGCTATTACTTGTTTATGTTGCACGATGCCCACCACCCCGTACATGCCTTGGCGGAGTACTTCTCGTTTATCGCCCTTTTGGCGGCCTTGTTCGTCGTCTCGGGTGGCATTTTGATAAAGGTGGACCGAGAAGGCACACCGTTGGTAAACGTGCTGTTGCTGCTTTTCGGGGCGGTGCTGGCCAATTTTATCGGTACCACGGGCGCATCCATGCTGCTCATCAGGCCGTTTATGCGGCTCAACAAAAGCAGGCTGCTGCCCTACC
>CAYYZT010000455.1:0-1330 GCA_964476015.1 uncultured Chitinophaga sp. | reverse complement strand
ATATCGTATTCTTCATCTTTATAGTGAGCAACGTGGGCGGCAGCCTTACCCCTATGGGCGACCCGCCGCTGTTTCTCGGTTTTTTGAAAGGGGTGCCGTTTGAGTGGACCTTGCTGCACCTATGGAAGCCTTGGCTATTGGGCATCGGCCTGTTGGCGGCCATCTTCTATGTGCTCGATGTGCGCAATAAGGTGGAGGTGATACACCACCGGCCCCATACGGGCAAAATAAGCATAACAGGCGGGCGCAACGCGCTCTTCTTGATGGTGGCCATCGCCGCTATTTTTATCGACCCCAACGTAATCGAACTGCCCCGCTACCTATACATCGATTACCACGGCGACAAAATTTCCTATCTGCGCGAGGTAATCATGCTGGCCACGGCCTTTATCGCCTACAAAACGTCTGACCGCACCGCCCTGAAAGAAAACGACTTCAACTTCGGTCCCATCAAGGAAGTTGCGTTCCTGTTCGTGGGCATCTTCGCCACCATGATGCCGGCGTTGCAACTGATAGGTGCTTTCGCCCAAAGCAATGCCCATTTGGTAACCGCCGATACCCTGTACTGGACCACCGGGGCCCTCTCCGGTGTGTTGGACAATGCACCCACCTATCTCAACTTTCTTGCTGCCGCCATGGGCAAAGTAGGGCTGGATATTGCCAACAAGGAGCACGTGCGGCAGTTTGCCGCCGGGGTGTTGCACGAGGGCACCAGCTCTGTGGTTTATTTGTGCGCGGTATCGCTTGCGGCCGTGTTTTTTGGCGCGTTTACCTACATCGGCAATGCGCCCAATTTTATGGTTAAGGCCATTGCCGACGAGGCCGGACTGGGCATGCCGTCTTTTGTCAACTACACGGTTAAATATGCCATACCCTACTTGCTACCAGTACTTTTTGTGGTGTGGCTGGTGTTTTTTGTGTGGGCATAGTGCTTATGCCAAAATTATTATTGCGTTAAGCAAACCTTTACAGCAGCTTATGAGTTATATTTAGGTTTTAGCGAAAATAGGTTTTTGAGCTTGGGTACCGTTGTTTCAATATGGCAGTACTGGTGCGAATGCCCCCCGTGGACTTTATAAAAATTGACAAACCCATTCATTTCAGATATTTTTGCTCGGTTGATTTTTGTGTAGGCTTGTTTTAAAGTGATGATTATGAGAATTTTGCCGTTTTTGCTAATATGGATGGCTCTTTTGTTGGCCGTTTCGTTGCAAGCCCAACCCCCTACCGACCATCCCCCTGTTCCGCAAATTGACCGTACCGATAATATAAAGCCCGCGCCACCTGCCACTGTCAAAGCAGCACCGCTGAAATCGATATTCAACGGTGC
>CAYYZT010000454.1:0-2945 GCA_964476015.1 uncultured Chitinophaga sp. | reverse complement strand
GCATATGAGCACATCAGCACATTATAATCCAAGTTTCCCCATCGTTGCCGGCCTGTTTACCTTATGCGTGGCGGTTTCTTCAAAGTGGGGGATGGAATATATCGCCCTGGGCATTTCGTAGCGGGTAAGCACGGTTTGGAGGGCATTGCGCAATTCTTCCAGTTGTGTGCGGGATAGTGCCGTGCTTTCGATTACCATAACCAGCTTTTGCCCCAACTGTACATCCGGTATGCCTGCCAAAAAGAACCGTTGATGCAAAAACGGCTCTATCTTCTGCTCCAATATCTCGGGCAAAAGCTTGATTCCGCCAGAGTTCACCACATTGTCCACCCTGCCCAGCCAGCGGAACCGTCGCTCGTCTTTTAGCTCCACAATATCGTTGGTTATGACGGGCTTATCCGTCAAATTATTGGCAATGATTACCAAACAGTCCCTATCGTCTTGCCCGAGGATAATATCGGAATCGGTAGTTTCAAACAATCCCTTTGCGCCGGGACCGCTCAAACGTTTCATGGCAATGTGGCTGATGGTTTCCGTCATGCCGAAGGTCTCGAATATTTTGTTCGGAAATTCTTTTAGCTGCTCTGCCAACGCAGGTTGCACGGGGCTGCCGCCGAGGATAATATTGCCGATTGAATGGATACGCTGCTCCAGTCCATCATCTTCCAGTTCCAACATAGCTTGCAACTGGCTGGGCACCCAAGCCACCAAATCGATGGGAATGGCAGGATTAAACCCCTTAAGCGGATTGTTGGAAGGCTCTACCGCCCATAGGTGCCAACCGTTCTCCATGGCCCGCACCACCATCATCTTGCCCGCAATATATTGTGCCGAAAGGCTTAGCAAGGCGTTGCTACCCTCCCCGAGCCCCAAGTACCGCGCCGTCATTCGGGCACTGTTGCGCACCTTGTCTTTGGGCAATTGGATGGATTTCGGCGTGCCCGTGGAGCCAGAGGTGCTAACGATGAGGTACTTTTCGTCGTTGAGCCATTCTTGTATAAAACGATATAAATCATGCTTCCATGCAGCCAAATCCTCTTTCAAGCGTTGATGTGCAAACGCTTTCAGTTGCGGTTGGGTAAAAGGTTGGCCGTTGAGGTGGAAGGGCATGGTTGTTAAGGTTCAAGCCAAAGTTACGGCAAATATCGCTCCATGGGTCTTGCGGTTTGGATGGATGTATGGAATGCCGCCGCTCGGATTTATCACCTTTATAGCGGTCGGACAGCGAAAAGCTGTCTGACCGCGGACCACGATACGGTCAGACGGCACCAAAGCCGTCCGACCGTTATGGCGGTGCTGAAGTTGGTACTCGCAAGCTCATGTTTGAAATAGTGTCCGGACGGCTGGTTGAAGCAATCTGTTCAACATCACGCTTGTATAGCACCCATCCACGGGGAGCCGTCAGGCCACTTTGCAAGAAATCAACGCCCCAAAGGGGCAACATATATCAGCCGAGGGCATCGCCCTCTATAGGGTATCCCATTTTCCCGCAGCATCATATTTCAGCCATTCGCCCTCCAAATACAAAGGGCTTGCGGGATTGTTGGTAAAGAGTTGGCCAGTGCCCAAACCCTGCGGCATGGGGTTGTTGAGGGTGTAAGTCCACTGGGCAATGGCGTTGAGGCCCACATTCGATTCCAGCATGGAAGTAACCCACCACCCAATGTTGCGCGCTTCTGCCATCGCTATCCAATCTTCACTTGCGGTAAACCCGCCCAACAAGCTGGGTTTGAGGATAATATATTGTGGCTTGAGGGCATCTAAAAGCTCATGTCTTTCCGCACCGTTCAAACCGACCAGTTCCTCGTCCAAGGCAATAGGTATGGGCGTATTAAGGCACAGGTGGGCCAAAACATCCCACTGCCCTGCCTTTATGGGCTGCTCAATGCTGTGGATGTCCAGTTTGGCAAGCGTTTCCAGTTTGCGCATGGCATCGTCGGGGGTAAAGGCACCGTTGGCATCCACGCGCAGCTCCAATTGGTCTTTGGGGTATTGTTCACGAATGCCGCGCAATATGGCCAGTTCCGTATCCCAGTTGATGGCCCCGATTTTCAGCTTCAAACAGCCAAACCCCGACATCAGCTTTTCATGTATCTGCACCAGCATATTTTCCTTGGTGCCCATCCATATCAATCCGTTGATGCGGATGCCATCGGCACTTTCGGTAAACGGACTGGGGAAAGGCATTCGTTTGCCGCCCGTGGCCAAATCGAGCAAGGCGGTTTCCAAACCAAAGCGGATGGAGGGAAACGCATCCAGGGAGCCATCCTCCAACAGTAAAGGGAAATCGTTTATCAGCTCGCAAACCCGCGTCATTTGGTCTTCGTAGCCGTTCACGGTTTCGGGGCTCAGGCCCCAGATAGGGCCACACTCGCCCATGCCCATGTTTCCGTTCCCGTCTTTAACGGTGAGGTACCAGCATGGCTTTTCCGCAAGCACGCCCCTACTGGTGCCGCCCGGCTTTTTAAACACGAGCGAACGCGATGTAAAACCCGCACTCAATTGCCTTTCCGTAAGCCCATTTAAATCCAATGCCATCTAGCCTCAAGTTTGTTATAGACTGCCATAGTTGGACAACAACGCCGCAACCATATGGTTGCAGCACAAAGGCAAATGTACAGACTTATAGGTGGTGGGTGGTAATTAATTTTTTGGTGAGCATCTGGAAGCGGACATAAAGGGCCACCGCCGCCACTGTAAGCCCCGTGAGATAGCCGTACCAAATGCCCGGTGGACCGAAACCGAGCACAAAAGCAAAGCCATAGCTGCAAGGCAGGGCAATAAACCAATACGATACCATGGCGATGTACATGGGCACCTTAACATCGGTAAGGCCGCGCAAGCTGCTGATGATAACCACCTGCAACCCATCGCTCAACTGGAAGAGGGCCGCCACGAGCAATAGGCCCGAGGCAATGGCTATTACCTCCGCATCGCTTACAAAC
>CAYYZT010000453.1:0-2955 GCA_964476015.1 uncultured Chitinophaga sp. | reverse complement strand
GTACAAGTTGCCGGGGCGGATGCCGAGGTAGTTATAAATGTAGCTTCGGGTAATACGCGGGTCGCCGTCCAGTGCAATGGTATCGTACACTATCAACTGGTTCTTTTGCAGATAGAGGCTGGCCGAAAGCGCGATATCGTTCATTTCCAAACTATCCAGCTGCACTTGGGCAAAGGGGTAGCCGTTGTTTTCGGCATAGGCCAATATATCCGTAAGCAAAGCGTTAAGTTGGCGGTAGTTGACGGGCTTGCCCGCAAAATATCGTTCCCGATACTCCACCTCGCCCAAAATGGGCAGTTCCACGTTGCCGGGGCGCAATTGCACCCACTCCAGTTGCGGGCCGCCGTACACCCACGCTATGGCCGTATCGCCCTTGAACTCCAAGCTATCCACCGAGGCACCGAGGTAGCCGTTGTCATATAGCTTTAGTAGCATATTGCCCAGCTCCTTGCGCAATTGGGCCTCGTTGTTATACCGGTCTTTGGTTTTAAGGTGCTTGGCGAAGAAGGCCACATCCTTGTCCTGCGGGCGCAATTGCAGTTGCCAGCCTTGTGCGGGGAGGCACAGGGGCAGCAGCAAGAGCAATAGGGGCAACAGGCGCATCCGCAAGGATTGGGTTTCATGCTAAATTAGGGAAAATGATTGGTGAGGGTTCTTTATGTGAGGTCTGCTTGACACAAGAAATGCCTCTACCCACACTTTGAATAATTGTGCTTTATACTTTATTTTATCATAAATCAACTAAAAATGGAAGCACAAAGGGAAGAACTGACAATTTTATTTGATAAATACAAACAGGAGATTGAGAACCTGGAACTTAAGAGAATTTTAGAACGCAATTTTGTGTATTCCATAGTGGAGCCGAAAGCAGATGTTTTAATTTGCGGCATCAATCCTTCTTTCCGAATAAATGAAGACCCCAACGCTTACGACAGCTTCAATTTTAACAGTTTAAAAGTCGATAAACCCAAGCATACATATTTCAAGAAATTCTTTGACTTACTTGAATCGCATCCGTTGCTTAGCGCAACGTATCTTGACATATTCTACCAAAGGCATACCGACCAGAAAGAAATTGCAAAGTTTTTAAAAGACGAAAAAGGGTTAGAGTTTTTATGCCAACAGCTAGCTATATCCAAAAAAAAGATTGAGTCGCTAAAGCCAAAGCTTATCCTTGTATTCAATAAACAGGCCAGTAGTTTTTTTGGTATTGATCAAAAAAACGACACCAATGTTTGGTTAGGTTATACCTTTGAGCCATTCTTGGATATCAAAGGTGCATATAAAATTACTGGGCTATTATCCTCAAACGCTAGGATCAATAAAGAGGTTACCACCACCTTGTTAAAAGGGTCTATCATATACTTCTCGCGATACTATGATTACAGGACTAAAAAGGAAGTTAGGGCAAAAATAGATTTCGACGTAAAGGCTTTGCTAAATTCCCTAGGATAAACAATCTTATTTTCACAGTATAATTCTCGTTTATGACTATTCTTAAAATTGTAAAAGGCAAAGTCGAGTTGCGGAAAGATAGTGGTTCGTTAATCAGAAGTATCGGTAGGGGCGATGCGGTTGATGCAAACATCAATAACGATGGGTCTTTGATACTAATAACTACCGTCAAAGGCAAAGTAGAACTGCGTAAAGAAAGCGGGACCCTAGTTAGATCAATAGGTACTGGTAATGCAACAAAGGCAAGATTCCACGGAAACGATATTCAAATCGAAACAAACAAAGGGAAGATCGAGTTAAGAAAAGAAAGCGGGACGTTAATTAGGACCCTATGATTTTCTAACACTATAATGGTCCATGACCCGAACTATTTCCCTACCCAAAACATTGTTATCTTTGTAGGAAAGCCGTACATGTTATAAGTTTTACACCATGTATAAAAAAGTAATCGACATAGATAAAGCAAAGGCCGCGTTTAAGAAGCAAGTTGCCGACAAGGAATATATTGCCTCGGTAGTAAGCTCTGGCAAAAAGCTTGATAAAGCCGATTTGGAGAAAAAAGGTATAAAATTGGCTTCCGATGTCCTACCCAATAGAAGGGGATAATGGTTTATATGCCTTCACCACCCAATCAGGACACGTATACTTTCTCACTGTTTTTAATAGCACAGGTTACTTTGCCCTTCCAGAAATAGACCGTTATACCTACTCGATTACTTTTTTACCCGAAAAAGAAGAAGCGCGTTACCATCATGACCCTCGGGTTATGGAAACCGTTGTAAGCTTTATAAAAGAGATGATGGAGGCCAACCCAAGTATAATTTGCTCTTGGGTTTGTTACGCAACCGATGCTAAACAAGAGGCTCGGCATAGATTCTTTGATATGCTTTACAATCGTTTAGCTTTGGAAACGCTGGACAAGTTCGACCATCGCATACAGGATACGGAGGGCGATCAATTACTATCGTACGTTATTCATAAAGGCAACCCCAATTTATGATACTATTGTCCAAAGTATTGCAGAGGTTATCCAGCAGATTAATATTGACAAGGCAAGGTAAGCTGCCAATTTCCATTTAAACCCCACCCCGTGTCCGGCATCTACCTCCATATCCCTTTTTGCAAACAGGCTTGCCACTACTGCAACTTCCACTTCAGCACCAACCTGAAGCAGAAGGATGCCCTAGTGGATACCATGCTGCTGGAACTGGCCCAACGCCAAGGCGAACTGGCGGGGCATACCGTGGAGACCGTCTACTTCGGGGGCGGAACGCCCTCCATGTTAAGCCGGAGCGAGCTGGACCGGATTTTCGATACGCTGTACCAACATTATAGCTTGGGCAGCAATTTGGAAATCACGCTCGAGGCCAACCCCGACGACCTTACGCCTGCCTATTTGGAAGAGCTGCGCCAAACACCCGTAAACCGCCTGAGCGTAGGCATACAATCGTTCCGCGATGAGGATTTAAGGTACATGAACCGCGCGCACAACGCCCAAGA
>CAYYZT010000452.1:0-2987 GCA_964476015.1 uncultured Chitinophaga sp. | reverse complement strand
CGTTCATGTACACCTCTATCTCGGGGCCGCGGGTATCGTCGGCATAATCGGCAGACATGCCGCCCACGTACACGTCGGCTTGGTAGCCATGGGCATCAAACTGGCCGTTATCGGCATAGTAGCTTATTTTGCCGGTACCATAATTGTAGGCAATATCCTTGGGCACAATAAAAGTAAAGGTAAACTTGCCGTCGGTAACGCTGGCCTTGCCCCGGAAAATAATATTTTTCCGTACCGCGAAATTGGTTTTTTGGCTACCATTGGCATTAGCCAAGGTTTCGTAGTTCACTGGCTTGTCATAAATAGTGGGATATACCACGCCGTTGAAATCGGTCATCAAGGCGCCATCCCAACGGCGCACCTCGCCGCTGATGGTTACTTGTTGCAGGGCTTTCAACGTATCCGACACGGTTCCCGTTGCCACGCTGTCAATAGCCGTGGTAACTACGTTGTACTTAGGGTATGCCAGCGTAAGCGAAGGGTCGCCGTACAGGCCGAATTTGCGGTCGTTGGCCACATCGCCGCTATCAGCGGTGGCGTTCTTGGTAAGCATCACCACCTCGCCGATGGTGGGAAAACGGCCGTTGTAGCTTACAAACAAGTTATTGAGGAAGTTTCGGTTGGTGCGCTCGTTGGCGTGTGCATATACCAAGCGCGAAGTACTTACCGCTGCAATGGCGCCGCCTTTGGGGTTGAGCACTATTTCCTCTCCTGCCGAGAGGCGCGAAGGGTCGTCGTAGCGGGTAAACTCGCAGGTAGCCGTTACAAAAAGCGGCATGGCATCGTAATTCGTCCACGAACGGATGTCGTCAATGGTCAAAATACGCTCGTGTGCCCAGCCATAGATACCGCCGTGGCCGGTGTAGTTCATCATAAAACAGCCATTGAACATTTTGGCGTTGATGGCATCGTTTACCCTCGGGTAGCGGGTGCCCGCCGGGGTGGATTCCATGTTGTAGGCATCCAGATATATCTTGTCGATATTATAAACCGGGTGGTTGTTGGCAATGTTGCTGGCGTGTAATTCCGCATGGGCCAAGTGCAGGTTGTTGTCTTGGTCGTCACCGATAAAAGTAACGTTGTTTCTCCAGCTTCCGAAAGTGGCCAGGCTCTCGTAGTGTATCACTTTATCCACCATCACCCTGGCTTGGTCCAAATTGCGCACCGGGAAACGGCCCACTGCTAAATCCAACGTATGGTTGGCGGCCGATATGCTGCCCTCGTTGTCATCCAGCAACGCAAAATAGTCATCGGTGGCATAGCTGCTCACCGGGTCGTTGGAGTTGGGGGTTTGATAGGTGGGTATCACCGTAGCAATGCTGTATTGCAAACCTTTGAAATCGTAAGAGCCGTTGCCGAAAAGCAATAGGTATTGCGGCTGCTCGGCCACGTTGCCATTGGCCTTTAAGTATAGCATACGCACAAAATCGCGAATGGCGGTGGCATCGGGCCGCCCGCTGGAAAACTCGTTGTATATCTCGTCCAGCAAAACCACCTGTACATATATACCGCTTTTGGCCGAGCGATAGCTGGCAAAGCGTTCGGCCTCGGGGCGCAGCTCATCCGTTACTACCACTATCATGTCGGGCTGCGCCAGGGCATGCAGGTTTTGGTTGGCCACTTTGCCCATGCCCTGCGGCGTAGGGAAGGAACCATTGGTATTGAAAACGGCAAACTCGCGCAGCACGCTGGCCGTAGCGGCAAACTTACCGTTGCCGAGGGGCTGGTTTTGGGCGTTCACGGGGTCGGTCACGTCCCACACGAGGGTGCTGCCCGTAGTGCCCTGCAAGGTATATTCTATAATGTTGCCCGTGCCCACGGTGCGGCTGTCGCGAAAGTTGAACTGGCTGCCGTTGAACACCAAATTGCGGCGGGCATGTACCTTAATGAAATTCAAGTAGCCTTCGGCGGCAGAAGAAGCGTTGTAAAAAGCCACCTCCACGTTTAGCGACGAGCCGCTTAAGTTGAGCGAGCCGCCGCCCGAGCCCAGATTGGCATAAGGGGAAGTATAGCTATCGCCCACCACGTTTATGGGGAACGAGCCCAAAGTCTGCCCATTGCCCTTAACGGTAACGGTGCTGATGGATGTGGAGGATTTGGCGGCAAACTCGGCCTCCACCTTCACCGGCTCCGACGAAACCACGTTGGGTATATTGAAACTGAACGAGCGGGTAGAAACGCTGAAGTTGTAAAACTCGCCATACCACTCCCGGCCCGTGGAGCCAAGGTTTTTGACATCCACCTCGTATTGCTGCACCTCGTCAAAAGTGCTGGTGCTGCCCGTGGGGGTGCCCGCCGAAGGGGCATTTTGCACGCGCTTGCCCGCGCCACCGTCCACGGTTATAAAATAGCTGTTGTAATCGGAGTAGAAGTTGGCATCGTAAACAAAGCTGTTGTTGGCATATTGCCATATGCTGGGGCCTTGGGCATAGAAGAGGATATAATCGCCCGGATTGAATTTTCCGTCGCCCTCGCCCGAAACCCAAATGGGGTTTTCCACCAAATCGTCGTGGCGGGCCACACTGTTCAGCTCGGGCAGCATACCCCCGCCGTTGCCGTATATGCGCAGGTTGCGCGGGTCTATATTGTCTGGGTTGATGCCCAGCGACTTAAGGAAATCGTAGTCTATTTTGTGTACGCCGGTTTGCGACACCCCTATTTTGTACCAGTTGCCCGACGACAGCACGGAATTGGCCGCAATATTCCCGGCCATGGCGGTGGACAACAGCAGGGCAACGAACAGCCAGGTAACGGTAATAACTTTCACGTAGTTGCGTTATTTAAGTCAAAAATAAAGTAATCCCGAAATTTTTATAGATTTGGCTCTCTGTTTTTGACTCAGGTTAACTTGTTAATCGGTTGATTGGTTTGCGAGTAGAATGGTTGGCAATAGGCGAAAGTTTTTACACGTTGCGAATATAAACGTAAAGCTTGGCCCAATAGTATCCAACCATGGAAAAAAGAATCCAGCTCCGCTCCGCCCACCG
>CAYYZT010000451.1:0-2999 GCA_964476015.1 uncultured Chitinophaga sp. | reverse complement strand
CCACAGGGCGGTAGCCTCGGCCACGCGGGCCACGTTTTCCACGGTATAGTCTTTGGCGATGATGGCCCTCCAGCCGTCGGTGCCGAATTTTATCTTGCTCATGGTTTCTTTCAAGTGTAATTGAGCGGTAAAAATAAAACAATTAGTCCATGGTCCATAGACGATGGTCAATGGTTCTGTTGCGAGTTACGAGTTACGGGTTGGGGGTTGGGGGTTGGGGGTTGTGGGTTGCAATAAAAGCCATTGCCATCTTGTAAAGACCATCTGGCACACTGCATCAACTCTTCTGCAATAATGGCGGTTTATGTATTTTTACAAAAAAGGCAAAATGAAGGAATATAATGGGCCGCTGGGCTTCTCAATAAAAGCAATGGTTATACGCACAGCGTTTTCCGTTTGCTTGGCTTTCGGCGTGCTGGCTTATATGCATTATAGCCGTCCGGAAACGTTCGAAGGATTGTCAGGATGGTTTGTGGTAATACCTCTTGGGCTGATTGCCGCAGCATTAGGTACTGGGTTTTATATCGGGTATAGAAAGGCGAAAGCACTCGTGCTGCACGTTTCGCTTACCGATTACGTAATACGCGGACAGGTTGATGGCCATTACGATATCTCGATACACCGCGACGATATAGAATCGATGCGGTTGGCGGACAACGGGGATATTATCATCAAAAGCAAAAACGCGTTGCAAGGCCTGCGTGTGTCGCACAGCATGGAGGGCTATGCGGATATATCGGCACACGTGGCGCACTGGCAGCCTATCGGCCAACACGCCACCACAGGGCCTAGGCACAAAGATTGGAAAGCCGCCCTGCCCACCAATATCGCGGCGTTGCTGCAAGGCGGCGGTTTTGTAGTTACCATGTTCTCCAAAGATTATATCACCGTGGCCGTGGCGGGAGCCATTACCTTGGTGGCCGGGGTGGTATGCTTTGTCCTTTACCGCAAACTGGAAGACAGCCTTACCGCGCTAAAAAAGTATAAATGGCTGGTGGCAGCCCTTACGGCAGCGGCCACCCTAAAGTGGCTGATGGTAATTACCAATGCCTTGTCCCTTTCTTGATTAGTTTGTCAGAGACCGCAGCTTATCCACAAAATACTTGGCACTGGGGCAGTTGGGGTGCTCGGCGGCACGGGCGATGGAGAAATGATGGTGGTTGAGCAACCGCCTAGCCAACAGCCGTTTGGTAGGGATGCCCCTGCCTGTTTTTGACACAAGCAAGTCTCTTATTTCCTCGAAAGGTTCGCTATAGGATTCCGGCGCATTGCAAACAAAGGCATCATCATTCAATAATTCCCGCATGGCCATATTGTCGGCCAAAAACCAAGATTCAACTTGTTGTACTGCTACAACCAATGAATGTTTGCTGGGTGGTAGCACACGATTCTTAACGGTTGTGATACAAGGTTCGGCATCCCTATCAGTAAGCAGTACTATATGTTCTGCACCCTTGTCCAATAAGGCTTGGCTTTGTTCGGGAAGATGTTTGGGCAACAAATTGCCATTTCCTTTTACATCGATTACCTCTTCAATGATTTGTATCTGTAAGGAAACAAGCAATTCCCTGAATTGCGGCGAATCCAGAATCATCTTTTCCGTTCGGCCCTCGCAGATAAATCCCACTTTTACCATGGCAGGCCACCTCCCAAAGTATTGGTAAGCCATGCCTCGTCCATGGGCATATCGCCAAAGCTGCCTTTTTCAAACTGTTTTATTTGGGTGAACCCGTCTATCTTATCCACCAAAATGATTTCCTCTGGCTTTAGTTGCGACACCAAACTCTGTGAATGCGTGTTTAGCCAGATGTAATGGCCATGCCGTTCGCATAAGTATCGGCAAATTTCCACCAGTTCTTTTACCACTTGTGGGTTCAGTCCGTTCTCCGGCTCCTCGATGCAAAGGAACTGCGGGGTTTTGCTTTGATAAAGGGCGGTAAGGATGGCGATGATGTTATAGGTGCCATCGGAGATTAATTCTTTGTTAATTGGACGGGGCAAATGCTTTTCATAAACCAACAAGTCTAGCCTTGAAGAGAATTCACTTGATACTACTTCTACCTTATCTAGTCCTGGAATAAATAGCTGAAGGGTTTCAATGAACTCACCTTTAATTTCGTCATCATTTAAGATTCGCTTTAATACCTGTTCTAAGTTTGATGCATCGGGTGCAAGCTTTGAATCGTCATTAATAACCTGAAAAACAATTTCTCTTTTTTTTATGAAAATTCTAGAAAACCCTTTTATAAATTTTAAATAGTCCTCGTCGTCAAGAATTCCTTTTGAATCATTTTCTTTTGTAACTTCTCTTCCACTTGTTGTAAACGAACCCTCAGCTTTCCAAGCTATAGGTTTTTCGTCAAAATCATATGAGAATTTATGCCTAAAGTTTGAGAATGTTTCACGCAAATGGATTTGGCTTGTAGCGCGCGCCTGATTAAGTATAAAGTTGCTACCGCCAAAGCCGCTAATCACATCTGTATAAAACGTATTGCTCAAATGATGCAAAAACTGCAACGCCGCGAAAATATTGCTCTTGCCGGCGGCGTTCGGGCCCACCAGCACGGAAAACGGCTGCGGGTCTTTGATTTCAATCTCGCCAATGGACTTGAAATTCTCTATACGGATGCTCTTTAACGCCATATAGCAAAAATAGCTTTTTCCGTATAACACTGTATCCCCAATAAAGCCGTACATATTATGGGTGCGTCGGAGACGCGGGGTATGTTTCATCCGTGTCTGAAGACACGGACGAGGGGAGTTTGCCCACCGCTACGGGTTAGCAAACTCCATGCTCCGCAACAAGGGGATTGCTTCGGGGCAAATCCATGTTGTACCACTATCAACATCAAGCTGCCCCTCGCAATGACGCACATTACGCAATTCCCTATCTTTACCCCCACTACCCATGCGCCCGTTTTACCGTACCGTTTGTCTTCGCCTGTTGCTGCCGATGTTGTTGGCCGCCGCGCCCGCACGAGCCAAACATTATGCGTGGG
>CAYYZT010000450.1:0-3002 GCA_964476015.1 uncultured Chitinophaga sp. | reverse complement strand
ACAAAAAAATCGGGCAACTCAGCAAAGGCTACAAACAGCGTGTGGGCATTGCCCAAGCCATGCTGCACAACCCCGATGTGCTGATACTGGACGAACCGACCAGCGGTCTCGACCCGAACCAGTTGGTGGAAATACGCAGTTTGATCAAAAACCTCGGCAAAGAGAAAACGGTTATCCTCTCCACGCACATTATGCAGGAAGTGCAGGCCATGTGCGACAGGGTGGTTATCATAAACAAAGGCAAACTGGTAGCCGACGACACGCCGGAGCACCTGCAACAGCGCACCGCCGGCGAAACCATTGTGCGGGTGGAGTTTAGGGAAACGCCCGAGCAAAAACTGCTGGCCGCCATTGGCGGGGTGAAAAGCGTGAAAAAGGAAAAAGACAACCAATGGTTGGTTTATTCGCAGCCGGGCAAAGACCCACGGGAAGAAATTTTCCGCTTTGCCGCCGCACAGGGGCTTACGCTGCTTACCCTGCACAAAGAGCAATCGTCGCTGGAGAACGTTTTCCAAGAATTGACCAATAAATAAACCGGAGCAAAACGATGCTGAGCATATACCGCAAAGAAATCAATGCCTTCTTCAGTTCGCTGATAGGGTACATTGCCATTGTGGTATTTCTCGCCATTACGGGTTTGATCGTTTGGGTGTTCCCCGATACCAATGTGCTCGACTACGGCTACGCCTCTTTGGAGAGCCTGTTTTTTGTGGCCCCGTGGGTATATCTGTTTCTCATACCCGCCATCACCATGCGCTCCTTTGCCGAGGAAATAAGTAACGGCACCATCGAAATGCTCACCACCAAGCCCCTGCGCGAACTGGATATTATCCTTGGCAAATACTTCGCCGCGCTCACACTGGTGGTGTTTTCGCTGCTGCCCACGCTTATCTACTATGTGGCCATCTACCAACTGGGCGCGCCCAAGGGCAATTTGGATAGCGGTGCCATTTGGGGGTCATATATCGGGTTACTGTTTTTAGGCTCGGCGTTCGTGTCCATCGGCATGTTTGCCTCGTCCATCACCAGCAACCAAATAGTATCGTTTGTGCTGGCGGCGTTCCTATGCTTCTTTTTCCATTGGTCGTTCGATTTTTTGAGCGGGCTGGATTTGTTCTACGCCAAAATTGACGACGTTATAGAAAACCTGGGCATCAACGCCCACTACATAAGCATAAGCCGTGGCGTGGTAGATTCGCGCGATCTGCTGTACTTCGTAAGCTTCACGGCCATATTTATCCTGTTGACCAAAACCGTACTGGAGAGCAGGAAATGGTGATGAAAAACAAGTCGTTGAAAATACGGTCGTTTGTGCGCTTGGGCGTTTTGCTGGCCATTGTGGTGCTGCTCAACCTGTTGGGCCAGCGTTTCTATACCCGTATAGACCTCACCACCGAAAAACGCTACACCCTAGCCAAGGCTACCACCAACCTGCTGCGCAACTTGGACGATATTATTTATGTGCAGGTATATCTGGAAGGCCAGTTCCCCGCTGGGTTCAAGCGCCTGCGCAACGCCACCGAGGAAATGCTGTACGAGTTTGCCAACGTATCTGGCGGCAAGGTGCAGTACCGTTTTTTCGACCCTACCACCATGGAGTATCAGCAGCGCGAACTGCTATACAAGGATTTGTACGACAAGGGCCTGCTGCCCACCAACCTGCAAGTAAAGGAAAAAGACGGCAGCAGCCAGCAAATCATTTTTCCCGGCTTGCTGATGCGCTACCGAGGGCAGGAAGTGCCGATAAACCTGTTGGAAAACCGCCCCGGCTTCGGGCCAGACCAAGCCTTGAACATGAGCGTGGAGCTGTTGGAATATAAAATTGCCAACGGCATTAAAAAAGTAAGCCAGCGCAGGCAGCCCCGCATCGGTATCGTACAGGGGCAGGGCGAACTGGAGCAGAAATATCTGGCCGATATGATTACCACCCTTACCGACTTAAGGTATGACGTGAAGACGGTGGACCTGCCCAACACGCTTTCCGTGGCAAAGGCTTACGAAACGCTTATTATTCCCAAGCCCACTAGGCCGTTTCAAGAACAGGATAAATTCAAGCTCGACCAGTTTGTGATGCACGGCGGCAGCATTTTGTGGCTGATAGATGCCACCGATGCCGCGATGGATAGCCTGCGCGGCAAGCCGTTCCACATGGCGGCGGGCAGGGATGTTAACTTGGAAGACCAATTGTTCCGCTACGGGGTGAGGCTTAATGCCGACTTGGTGCAAGACCTGCAAAGCAATGTGATACCCGTAGTGGTGGGCGAGGGCAACCCGCCGCAAACGCAGTTGCTACCTTGGCCATACTTCCCCGTGCTTACCTCATATAGCAGCGACCCCAACGATGCCCGCCTGCCCAAGCCCCATACCATTGTGCGCAACTTGGATGCCATTGCCACACAGTTTATAGGCACCATAGATACCATACGCGTACCGAACGTGAAGAAAACGCCGTTGCTTTTCAGCTCGCGCAACAGTAAGGCGGTGCTTGCGCCTACCCGCCTGCACTTTGCCATATTGAAAGAGCAACCCGACCCTAAAAACTATACCAAGGCTTACCTACCGGTGGCTTACCTGCTGGAAGGCAATTTTACCTCCGTTTTCAAAAACCGCCTTTCTGCCGAAACGATACGGACCCTGAACGATTCGTTGAAAAACGTGGGTTTTAAGGATACCAGCAGTTATGCCAAGATGATTGTAGTGGCCGATGGCGATATAATTGCCAACGAAGTGGCCAACGATGGCAACCCTTACATACTCGGATACTATCCTTATACACAGCAAACTTTCGCCAACAAGGATTTTATCCTTAACTGTATCGAATACTTGACCGACGATGCCCAGTTGATAGAAACCCGCAACAAGGAAATTAAACTGCGCCTACTGGACAAGGTACGTGTACGCGAACAAAAACTGATGTGGCAGGTAATCAATATGGTATCGCCGTTGGTGTTGATAGCCTTGTTCGGGGTGGTTTATAATTTCATTCGCAAACGCAAATATGC
>CAYYZT010000449.1:0-3009 GCA_964476015.1 uncultured Chitinophaga sp. | reverse complement strand
CAGCATCCTTTCAATGGATTTTTTGGAGCGTTCAATCAGTTCCGCATCCAGTTTCACTTCCGGCATTTCATACTTCATGCACAGGTAAATCTTTTCCAATGTGTTCAACTTCATGTATGGGCAATCGTTGCAAGCACAAGAGTTGTTGGGCGGCGCGGGTATAAATGATTTGTTGGGCGACTTCTTCCGCATTTGGTGGATGATGCCCGCTTCGGTAGCCACTATAAATTCTTGGGCCGGGTTTTCTTGCGTAAACTTCAACAACCCAGCAGTAGAGCCAATATAGGCAGCCCTATCCAACAACGGTGCCTCGCACTCCGGGTGGGCTATCAATACTGCATTGGGGTGGCGTTCTTGCAGGCGGGTTATCTTCTCCAAGGAAAATATTTCATGTACTTGGCAAGCACCGTTCCACAGCAGCATATCGCGGCCAGTTTTCTTTATCAGGTAAGCACCCAAGTTTTTATCGGGCGCAAAAATAATGGGCTGGTCTTTCGGGATGCTTTCTATAATTTGTACGGCATTGGTGCTGGTACAAACAATGTCGCTCAGAGCTTTTATTTCGGCGGTACAGTTTACATACGTAACCACTATGTGGTTGGGGTGCAACGCTTTGAATGCTGCAAAATCTTCGGGCGGGCAGCTGTCTGCCAATGAGCAACCGGCTTTCAAATCGGGCAACAATACCCTCTTCTGCGGGCTGAGGATTTTGGCCGTTTCGGCCATAAAATGCACCCCGGCAAATACTATTACATCGGCATCGGTTTTGGCCGCTTCTTGGCTCAGTCCCAAACTATCGCCAATGTAATCGGCAATATCCTGTATATCCGGATCTTGGTAATAATGGGCAAGGATAACGGCATTCTTTTCCTTTTTGAGTTTTTCAATTTCGGCAAACAAATCCAGCGACGGTTCTACAAAGGTATCCAGAAAACCGCGTCTTTCAATGTTCTGTTTAGCTATGTCCAGGCTAAGGGCCATTTAATTATTATTAAGTTTTTAAAGAAATTTCGTCATTATCATTAAGGCTGTGCATTCGTTGGGAAGTTCCTTCCGTAGGATTTGCCCATCTCGTTATTCCAACCTTTTTACGCACTATCAACATCCGTTAGGGATAGATTGGTTCTGATTTTCAAAGAGCTGCCTACTTTATTCACATTGCGTTGACTTAACCTTGCGTTAAAACAATTTTTCCGCGCATCGGTGGATAAACCGTGGACAACCCGTTGGTAAAAAAAGAACAAATCTATTTGTGATTGTAAAACTTTTGGCACGTAAAATTGGAAAAATCTTATCCAATTTCTCTCCCCAGTCTATTCACAATAAAAACCGCATCGGTGTTGATTTCTCGTTATTTTAAAGAACTAGCTGTTAGTGTTTAATCCACCTTAAAAAACCAAAATGTGTGTAACTATTTCCCCAGTTTTATTTGTACAGGTTGGTGTTTTCAATATAAAGCCTGACTTTTTCGGGCACTAAATACTGTATCGAAATGCCATCCTTGATACATTGCCTGATATAGGTAGCCGATATATCCATTTGTGGAAACTGAACCATGGTAACGCTTTCCGAAAAAATTTCGGGGGCCTGCGGCCCTAATGTTCCGGGGCGTTGGTATACATATATATGGTAGTGCTTCAAGATGGCCTCGTGGTTTTTCCACTTCGGCAGGCTCTCCAAGCTATCGCCACCCATAATAAGGGAAAACCGATGGCTCGGATGCTTTTCGCTCAAGTGGGCCAGCGTGTTGATAGTGTACGAAGGCCTTGATAATGAGAACTCTATATTGCTGCTGCGGAATTTCGGGTTGTCCTCTATGGCCAGCTCTACCAAGTGGAGGCGGTCATATTCGCCGAGCAGGCCAGCCTTGGGTTTCAGGGGGTTTTGGGGCGATACCACAAACCACACCTGCTCCATATCAGTATATTCAACCAATTGATTGGCAATGATTAAGTGCCCGGTATGGATGGGGTTGAATGAGCCGAAAAACAAGCCTACGTGCATGGTATAGCCGCTGATGCCTCGGCAAAGGTACGTAAAAACCGCCAAGCAGCCGTTTTACCTCAATTTTGCGCTATTGCGGCATTTTTTTGAGCTATATTTAGCTCAAATTGAGACATAATAGCTCAATTTTGAGGTAAAATGTCGCAAAAGTGCGGTATGCAGCGGCTAATCGGGTAATTTTGAATTTTCGTTATAGAAGTTGTTACATAACCATGACCAACCGTACCGATTTCCTCGTTATCGGCTCCGGCATCGCCGGGCTCACCTTCGCCGTTAAAACCGCAGAACGCTTCCCCGACCGCAAAATCACCATCATTACCAAGGCCGACGAGGACGAGAGCAACACCAAGTATGCCCAGGGCGGCGTGGCCGCCGTATGGAACGCCTTGGACGACAGTTTCGAAAAGCACGTGGCCGATACGCTGGATGCCGGCGACGGCCTCTGCAACAAAGAGGTGGTGGAGATAGTGGTAAACGAAGGCCCCCTGCGCATTAAGGAAATCATAGACTGGGGCACCCAGTTCGATAAGGACGAGACGGGCGAGTACCGCCTTGGCAAAGAGGGCGGCCACACCGCCAACCGCGTACTACATTATAAGGATACCACTGGCAGCGAGATTGAGCGTGCCTTGCTGGCCCGCGCCCACGCCCTGCCGAATATAGAGATATACACCCACCACTTTGTTATAGACATTATTACGCAGCACCATTTGGGCGGCACCGTTACCCGCGTTTCGCCAAACGTAACGTGCTATGGGGTTTACGTGCTCAACAGGCTTACTTACCGCATCGAGAAAATACTGAGCCGCATTACCGTTATGGCCAGCGGCGGCACGGGCCAGGTATATAAAAGCACCACCAACCCGCGCATCGCCACCGGCGACGGCGTGGCCATGGTGTACCGTGCCAAGGGCCGGGTGATGGATATGGAGTTTATCCAGTTCCACCCCACCTCGCTGTTCAACCCCGTGGAAAGCCCGTCGTTCCTCATATCGGAGGCGGTTC
>CAYYZT010000448.1:2332-3039 GCA_964476015.1 uncultured Chitinophaga sp. | reverse complement strand
GGTGCGGCCACCGCTAAAGGGGTCGTCCTTCCGGGCGAGCAATTGCAGCATTAAATCGTATGGTTTGTAGCCGATACCAAGCAAAAGCGAATCGTCTCGATAGTAAGGGGCCACGAAATCCTGCGGCAGCAGTTGCAAGGCCAAGGCCAGTTGTATGGCCTCGTGGCCTTTGCTGGTGGCGTGTACGTATTTGGCACAGATGTCTTTCCTATCCTCGTACAGTTTCGCCATCTCGCGGGCGGTGGCCATCAGCGAAAATGCCCGTTTCAGCACGTCCGTGTCCACGCCCACTTCCATATCCTTCCATTTCGTATCCGCCATCAAACTCGAGTTATTTGGATTGTTAAGATACGAAAAAGCCTGAAAAGGATGAGCAAAATGGTCTGATTCAAGCCGAAGCAATCAAGCCAACTGGCCTATCTCCTCCAAATAGGTACGCTCGTTGCTCAAGCGGGGCACCTTGTGCTGGCCGCCCAACTTGCCTTTGTTTTTCAGCCAATTATAGAAAGTATTCGGCGGCACGGCATGCAGTTTAAGGCATTGCAGCACCATATCCTTGTACCGCTTGGCCTCGTAGTCGCTGTTCAATTGTTGTAGGTGCCCGTCCAATATTTGGGTGAACCGCTGCAAATCCGCGGGCGCGGTATCAAACTCCACCAACCACTCGTGGTAGCCCTGCCCGCCGCCCCAACCTTTACGGGCGACGG
>CAYYZT010000448.1:902-2322 GCA_964476015.1 uncultured Chitinophaga sp. | reverse complement strand
TTGTCCACCACCACCTCCTCGCCAAAAGCGTTGATATAGTGCTTCACCCGGCCCGCAATCTGTATACGGAAGGGTTTGAGGCTGGTAATGCGCACCGTATCGCCCAATACATACCGCCACAGGCCGGAGTTGGTACTGATAACCAAGGCGTACAGGCCGCCCTCTTTTACCTCGTCTATACCCAAGGCTTTGGGATGTTCGTTGGCCAGCTCTTCCATCGGGATAAACTCGTAGTACACGCCATTGTCCAGCAACAGCAATAAGTCGTTTCGGGTAGGCTCGTCTTGAAGGGCAAAAAAGCCCTCCGAGGCGTTGTAGGTTTCCAGATAATGCATGTCGCCATACGGTATTATCTGCCGATACTGCTCCCGGTACGGCGCAAAACTTACGCCGCCGTGTACAAACAGCTCCAAATCGGGCCACACCTCGCGCAAGTCTTTCTTGCCCGTTATCTCGAATATCTTTTTGATGAGCACCAACGTCCACGAAGGCACGCCCGCCATTTGCGTTACAGGCTCTTTAATGGTACTCTCGGCCATGCGCTCAATCTTGCTTTCCCATTCGTCCATCAGGGCAATGGAGAGTTCCGGCGTGCGGAATTTGTCGGCAAAAAAAGGCATGTTCTGTAACATCACCGCGCTCACGTCGCCGTAGCGAGAACCCGAGTCCAAGTGGTTCACCTTGTGGCTGCCGCCCATTACCAAACCCTTGCCCGTAAATATTTTGGTATCGGGGTAGCGGTTGCAGTAAATGGTCATCGCATCGCGCCCGCCCTTAAAATGGCAATTTTCTAAGGCGGCCGGGCTTACGGGGATAAACTTGCTCTTGTCGCTAGTAGTGCCCGACGATTTGGCGAACCAGCCGATTTTCTCGGGCCAAAGCACGTTTTGTTCGCCCTTCATCACCCGCTCTATCCATGGCTTGATGCCCTCGTAATCCTGCACGGGCACCCGTTGCCGAAAATCCGCCACGGTTTTGATGCTGTTATAGCCATATTGTTTCCCCCAAACGGTATCGCGCGCGGCACTTATCAGCTCTTGTAGCTGCTGCTGCTGTGCCTCGGCGGGGTTGGCCATGTAACGCTCCATATCGGCTATACGGCGGCGTATAAAGGTTTTGGTAAGGGTATTGATCAGGGAGCGGACGGCGGTCATAGGTTATAGGAGTTCATCGTCATCAAACAGTTTCTTCCGCCTCAACTCAAAACTCTGGCCGAGGTATACGCGGCGCACCTGTTCGTCTTGCGAAAGCTCCTCTGCCGTACCCGATTTCAATATCTTTCCTTCAAAAAGCAGATAGGCCCGGTCGGTAATCGACAGGGTTTCCTGCACGTTGTGGTCGGTAATGAGGATGCCGATGTTTTTTTGGCGCAACCGGGCCACGATGCGCTGTATATCTTCCACCGCAATGGGGTCGATAC
>CAYYZT010000448.1:0-892 GCA_964476015.1 uncultured Chitinophaga sp. | reverse complement strand
CAGGGCACGGGCTATTTCCGTACGCCTGCGCTCGCCACCGGAGAGTATCAAGCCCTTGTTTTTGCGCACATGGTTGAGGCCGAATTCGGAGATGAGCGTTTCCAGTTTCTGTTCCTGTTCCGGCTTGGTGAGGGGGGTCATTTCCAAAATGGCCCTTATGTTATCCTCAATGGAAAGGTCGCGAAAAACGGATGCCTCCTGTGGCAAATAGCCCACGCCCATTTGGGCGCGCTTAAACATAGGCGTGGCAGTGATATCGGCTTGGTCGAGGTACACCGTGCCCTCTTCGGGTTTTATCAGGCCCACCACCATGTAGAAACTGGTGGTTTTGCCCGCGCCGTTAGGCCCTAGCAGCCCAACTATTTCGCCTTGTTTTACCTCGAACGATACGTCGTTCACTACCCGTCGGCCACGGTAGGTCTTTACCAAATGCTCAGCGCGCAGTACTTTCATCAGGGTTTGGAGTGGATGGTAAGCTAAAATTAAGCAAATGGCCGTAAAACAAAAGCCCTCCCCGCTATGGGAAGGGCTTTGTTTATCGATTTTATGTCTTGCTACTCAAAGACGATTTTGTCTCCTTTCTGTACCAGCTTACCGGCCAACACTTTGAACTCGGTACGGCGGTTTTGGGCACGGCCGTCAGGGTTGTCTTTTCCGGCAAGGGTGTTTGGCGCAACTGGCGTGTTGCGGCCATAACCTTTAGGAATGATGCGGGCAGGATCCAAGCCTTTAGCTACCAGATAGTCGGCGCAGCTCTTGGCGCGGGCATCCGAAAGCTCCAGGTTGTAGCTGTCGGAACCGATGCTATCCGTGTGCGAGCTCAGCTCGATTACGATTTCAGGGTTTTCGGTAAGCAAAGTGTACAAGGTATCCAAAGTAGCTTCGGAGTATT
>CAYYZT010000447.1:0-3040 GCA_964476015.1 uncultured Chitinophaga sp. | reverse complement strand
ACGCCGGTCATAAAATCTACGCTCTTCCAGTAGTGGCCAATGGTGGTAATATTACTTTCAAAAGTTTCGGCACCGTAGTCTACATACGTTTCGGCATCCACTTCGTCTGCTTTGGCCACGCGGGCGGCAGGGTTGGTGCGCACGCCAGTGGCAGCACTGGGCCTTACGTTGCCGTTGCCATCCAACACAAGGGCGTAGTATTGGCTAAATACCAAATCCCAAGTGTCTTTGGCTGGCTCGCGGTCCACCACTTGCCCGTTTACGATAGAGTAGTAGATGAAGTGTTTGTTAGGATAGCTGGCTTTGGTAATGGTGGTTACTACATCGTTGGAGTTGTCAATGTCGGCCACGCGGAAAGTGAATACGCCGCTCACCAAGCTCTGTATCAAAATTTTCTTGTAGCTGCCATCCGTTAGTTGGATGATGTAGATGCGGTAGCCGCCCACGGTGTGGCTAGGCGTATATTCGCCCCAGCCCAAGTCGTTGTTGCCAAGGTTCTGCATGTAGTCGAACGCGCCGATGAACCAAGTGGTATCGGAGTTGTAAAGCTTAGGCAGGGTAGAAAGGCCGGTGGTGTCCACGCTGCTCCATTCGGTGCTGTCGGTAGAGTACGACCAAAGGTTGGCACCGCCTTCGGCATTGATTAAGATAGAAAAGCCGTAACCGCCGGCAATTTCGAAGGCAACATCCCAGTTGTTTTTAGGGGCAGTAGCTACTTCGCCGTTTTCAAGGCTGTACCATACGGTACTGGCATAACCGGCACCGATAGCTACGGAATCATTGGCAACTACTTGGGCATTGGCTTGCCAAATGGTAAGGATAAAGGCAGTAAAAAGTACTAGATTTTTCATTTGTAAGGGTGTTTGTTTTGTTTAGATTAATTCTAAATAATGCCGCAAAGGTGGCAAGGCATCACTGGGTTTACAATACCGCACAATAGCCTTTCTTTAATACCTTATTTAGTGTATCGGGTCTATTTTACTTCCTCGCCCACTTTAATAATTCCCCTCTTAATGGCAAAGGCCACCAGTTCGGATGAGTTGTTGAGCTTTAGCTTGCTCAACACGTTTTTGCGGTGGGTGCTTACGGTGTGTACGCTGAGGAAAAGCTTGGTGGCTATTTTCTTATTGGTAAGGCCTTGCGAAATGAGCCTGATGATTTCAATTTCGCGGGCACTGAGGTTGCTGGGCTCGCAGGTGTCGTTTTTGGGGAAGTGTTTTTCCACGATGGCATCTATTACCTTGCCGCAGAAAAACTTCTCTTTGCGTATGGCGGCATACAGTGCGCCGATAAACTCTTCCCGGTCACATTCCTTAAGTATGTAGTTGGTTACGCCATATTCCAACGCCTTCAGTATATCTGCTTTGTTATGGTCGGTGGAGATAACCAGCACCTGCGTGTCGGGCGAGGCCAAGCGCACGGCTTGCACGTCTTCCAAAGAGAAATAGCCGGGCTCGTAGTAATCCAGTATCAATACATCGGGCCTGTGTTGTTCCAGGGCATATTTCAGCTCCTTGCTGTTGGTGGCTTCTCCCAAAATTTCCAAATCGGGCTTGGAAGAGAGGATGCCTTTAATTCCTTCACGAACCAGTACATGGTTCTCAGCGATAAAAACGCTTTTCTTACTCATCAGTTGGGGTAGTAGCAGCTTATTTAGACTAATTCTAAACCGAAAGTATAACCTTCTTGCAGTTCGCGGAATACCACTTTAGGGGTATTCACTTACACCTAAACGCTATACGCGTTGCTGCTGCTCGTTTGTAGCGCAATCTTGCTACGGCCGTTAATGAGAAATATGACACTGCTATGACAAACGGAAGCGATGATATAACAGATATACCAACATTTTCAACCCCTAGGGTAACTATACTTAATCAACGCCCGCCCCCTAGGGCCATAAAAAGTAATCCCGCGATGCCTCCTCAAGCACCGCGGGATCCATGAAAAAAGCGGGTTAATCCATTATTGCTTCAAAGTCTTCACCTTAAAGCTTTCCGTTTTAGTAGTTACCTGCAATATATAAATTCCTGCTGATAAATGTGTGTTGATTTTGTTCAAAGTATTATCGGTAAGCTGGCTCGATGCAATTAGCTTGCCCGTAAGGTCATAAAGCTGTGCCATCGGGTTTTCCAGTCCCAGGCCAGTAAGGTCTACCACCAAGTCGTTGCTGCTCCAATAAGCGTTTACGTGGCCGCTAACCGCTTCGCCAATACCGATGAAAGGGCTCACCTTCATCACTATTTCCGAAGAGGTGAGCGTATCGCCCCATTGGTTTATGGAGCGCACAATAACATATTTGGTGCCCACTGTGGCAAAGTTTGGGGTGTAGGCCGCATCTGTTTCTGCCGGGGCAAGCGGGCCATAGCCATACCCCGATGAGCCGGAAACCAACCATTCGCGGGTAGCGGGGTGGGTTTCGGTAACGGTTACGGTGTTTCCAGCTTGGTTTTGTACCAACAATTGGCTGTCCCGTGGGGCCACTTCAATCTCGAAAGGCACTACATCCAAATCGCTGCCATTGTCCGTGCCTACGGTGGCGGGGTTGCTGGATATAACACGGATGCGGTATCCATTACCCTTCAAGGTAGTGTTGGGTATTTCTGCATTGATGGTGGTGCCGCTATTGGCAGTGCCGATAACCGTTGGGTTGGTGAAATCGCCGTTGGCATCCGAGAGTTCGGCGGTAAAGGTGTTGTTGCCCGCAAACACTATGTTGGTGCTGAAATCCACCTCAATCTGTACATCGCTGCTCGGCGATACCAAAAACGGCGCGCCGCTAACAGTGGTAGTGGTAAGCGTGGTACCGTTTACTACGGTTATCTCTACTTGGTTGCTGGTGGTAAGGTCGCTATATTGGTTTTGCGACGTGGCGATTACATAGTAAGTGCCCATGGTGCTGAAGGCAGGTGTGTAAGTGGCACCGGTTTGTGGTGGGCTAAAGCTGCTGTACGGGCCGCCGCTGGTAGTGGCATATTTCCATTCGCGGCTGCCGGCTTGGCTTTCGTTTACGGTCAATACGCTTCCGGCAGTGCCTACGGTG
>CAYYZT010000446.1:0-3042 GCA_964476015.1 uncultured Chitinophaga sp. | reverse complement strand
GTCATTCGACAGCCTTTATACCACATCCAATTTGGCTAATTCCCCTGCAAGCGTGTCGTTCGAGGGCCTTCCCGGAACCACCACTGCTTTCTGGCTTAGGTCTGTAGACAGCCTCTCCGGCTGCCGCAGCGTTACGTACAATGGCATCGGCATCGTGGACACGTTGGAAGACGAGCGGACACGCACCGATACCGTGGTTTCGGTATGCTACGGCGGGTCGTGGGAGGTGTGTGTCGGAACAGGTCTGCCGGGTCATGGATATTCCCTGCTCAACGGCGGTGAAGTAGTGGACAGCGCGACGGGCAACGGAGGAGGCCTGTGCCTGAGCAGCGGCACCGTAGACAGCGTGGCCTATCTCCGGGTGCGTGTCACGGATACCTTGGGAACGGCCTTCACATATATCGACACGCTCATTATGGTAGTCGCCTTGGACGCCCAGGACACCGTGGACTTCCATATAGACGGACTCCTTCTCGAAGCGGGGGACACGTTTCAGTTCAATGCCATGTCCCGCAACGGCTCCGCCGTGGCTTACGATATATTGTATGGCGGTGCAATAGTGGATTCGGCAACGGGGAAAGTACACAGCATCACATCCAGCTTCACCGTCAGGGCATGCACGGTCGGCAGTCCATGCGATACCGCGTACGCTGACCTTTTCGTGAACGTGACGCCGCTGGGCACTCCTATTAGGCCCGAACCCATAGTCATGTTCGTGGACAGCGCGGACACCGTCGAGGTGGTATTCCATAGCGTGTTGGCAGGTAACGGAGGGGACCGCATTGAGTGGAGCGAGGATCGCGACTTCTTGGTGTCCCACACCGTGAATGTCCCAGCGGATATTTCTATTTCGGTTCCAGTAGCCACAGAGAGGGGCCTTTGGATACGTACGCGCAGTACTACCAGCGACTACGTGAGCAAGGCGGTATTCACCTCAGCCAGAGTGTCTTACAAGCAATTGAGCGCGGGTCTCTTGGACAAATCCCTATGGGACCTGTCCCACAGGGACACCTGGCAGCTAGATATGGATTATCTATATCCAGTCCCCGGAAACAATCAGCAATTCATGAGTGACTTCGCGCTCAACTTCATTGCTGATTGGCAGGCCAACCCAAGTGGCACCCCTGCTTACTGTCCTAACCACCGTAACCCTTTCACGCACTTCAAGGAACTGTACAACTACGGCAATCTGGACGGGAGCCAAGTCCCGGATGGCCAAGGTGAAGAGGTGCTATTCTCGGACGGCATGGCGATCATCACGGCCACGAAGCTCCCTAACGGCGGGGTGCTCTACGAGTGTATGGAAGACAGTTCCTTCGTCACCGAGTACACTTACCAGTCGGGTATGATTCATAGAAGGCAAGCCATGGACTTCCGTGTACCGGGGATGCTTGAGATCAGGTGCAAGCTGCCTGCTGAAGAAGGCATATGGCCAGCTTTTTGGGCTCCTCCGGGACCCGTGGAAATCGACGTGTTCGATAACAGTGCGGGTCCAAAGAAGATAAAAACCTTTATACACAATGTTCAAGGCGACACAGTAAGGAGGCCATCATGCTATACCGAAATGCAAGTGCGGACCGCGTGCGACCTGAGCGAGGATTGGCATGCCTTCAATTTCCTTTGGTCCGAGACCGAGATGATGGCCTTTTTGGACGGCAAGGAATACTGGTCCGTCAAGCGGCAGATACCCGGTGAGGACGACTATCCGGGGGTGTTCGACTTCCTGAATGTGCTCGTTAACTTACAAGCTCCCGCATGGGTTAGCGGGGACGAGTACCGGATGTACGTGGACCATATGCGTTATTACAAGCCTAAGGCAGGTGTGGCAAACTGCGATATAGCTAAAGCGAGCCTGCAAAACCGCTTCGGATGCACGCCCTTAAGCTTGGAGCACATCAGCTCTACGGGGCACAACAACCACAACAACGTTGTCAGCTCCGGCAACCTCATACCCCTTTCTCTCGGGGCCGGCTTCCCTAAGCCAAAGCTGCGCATCGTGAACTCCGGAGGCTACTCCAGCATCTTCTGGCCATACCTCAACGTTCTTACCAATAAGAGCGACCGGGTATTCATAGCAAGTCACCAGTCGGGACACTGGAAGGTTGCGGAGATGCTTTACCGCCCGTATCTGTCGTTCCGTCTCAGCGACGGGGTAGTACCCGCAAATCATGCGCTGGCATACGGCCCCGCGGTATCTAGTACCGGGCTGACCCATCTGGCCAAGATGGACAGGGCCAACACAACCGACTGGTACGGCAGCCTGATCGTCACGCCAGCAGGCTGTGCGGGGGACATTAACCTCACCGCCAACGGCAACGTATTCTTCCGGGGCGGCGACGGCAACGTCTACGTGTACAGCCCCCAGACCAAGAAGATACATCAGGTCACCAGCGACGGGCAGGCCGCGGGCGGGCTGAGGGTGCATTCCAGCGGCGGCATAATGTTCTTTAGGGATCATGCCAGCCGTTTGAGGGGATACTACAACTTTACGCCGCTTCCGGGCACTTCGAGCGTCATTGTCAGCAACTTGCCACTAACCGACGAGATGGTACTGGACGAAAAAAGGAGCAGGCTGTATTTCATAGCAACCGATTCTGACGTGTATTACTACGACTATGGCTGCCTCTTCGGCTGTGGCCCAAGCCCGGGCGCCGTGAAGCTTGGTTGCGGCAGCAAGGAATCCAAGAACAATGCTAGCGTTTGCTCCGCGTCGAGCAACGCGGTGTGGAACCTCAGCATCAGTCCTGACGGCAACATGCTCTATTATATCGGAGAAGGGCCGTACGGGGGAATAAGGGTATGGAACTACTACAACGACAGAGAAAACACCGGGGCCGCCTACGAGAACTGGAACAAGACCTGCGTGACACCTGGCTACGACGTCACTACAATGGCTGTGGACGGGAGCTCGGGCTTTATCTACGCGGTGCCTTCAGTGACCAATTCGCCCTATATGGCAGACGTGATAAGGGAGCTCAGCTATACCTCCGCCGACAACCCCGTCCTCAACTGCTGGGGGCCGGATTCCTTTACTGTGGGAGC
>CAYYZT010000445.1:0-3064 GCA_964476015.1 uncultured Chitinophaga sp. | reverse complement strand
CCCAGCACGTTTTCCAAGCTATCTATGCCCGTCATTATTTGGGCATAGGCATTTATTTTCCCTTGATAATCGGCAATTTTGTCGGCAAAATTCACGGTGGGGAAACTGTCTTGCTTTTGTTCGGCTATTGTCAGCATTTTTTGGTTGTAATCAATCTGCTCTTGCGCATACTTCCGCCTAAAGGCAATATTGTCTTTGTAGAGCACGGTATCCATCAAGGTCAGTTCCACAAACTCGTAGCCGCTGTTGGCGGGCGCGTTTTTATGGTAATACTCTTCCGCCAGCCGCTTTACGATAGCATCGCGCTCCTCGGCATCTATCTCGCTACCGTCGCAGCCAGCCACGGCCAAAGCCAGCAAGGCCAGTAGTATGTATAGGTACTTTTGCATGGTGGTGAAGATACGCAAATCAAATGCCATACTTTTTTCATAACCCAGGCTGGCAAGCACGTATGTAAATTATCGCGGTTTTCTGTTAATGTTAACTTTAAGTTAACATGGATTTCATGGATTTTGATGGCCCGCAAAGTACCTTTGCCGTCCTTTTACGTTGGTATTTTAATATCCTTTCGATATGGACATGAACAAAATCTTCCAATTCTTAGTCCCTAAGGACCAAAAGTTTTTTCCACTTTTCGAACAGAACGGACAACAGATAGCGGAAGGCGCGCAAATGCTGGTAAAGATTCTCAATGCAGAGGATTTGGATAGCCGCAGCTTGCTTATCAAAGAATTGATAAAGCACGAGGCAAAATCGGATACGGTTACGGAATCGTTGATAAACCTGCTGCACACCTCTTTCATCACGCCGTTCGACAGGGAAGACGTTTATGCCCTCATCAACTCGCTCAACCGTATCATGCACTTCATTACCCGCAGTGCCAAGCGCATCGAGATGTACGACGTAAGGCAAATTACCCCCGAAGTGCAGCGTTTGGGCAGCTTGATAAACGAAAGCTCGGAAGAATTGCTGAAGATGCTTACCGAAATGAACAAGACCAAGCATCCGAAGAAGATATTGAAATCCCGCGCGGCCATTGCCAAGCTCGAGCGCAAGTCTGACGAGGTGTACAGCAATGCCGTAAAGGCACTTTTCCAAGACGCTACCAACGGCGTGGAGCTTATCAAGAACAAAGAGGTGCTTTCTGCCATGGAGAACACTTTGGACAAAATAGATGGCGCTGCCCGCATCTTGGAAAGCGTATTGATCAAATCAGCTTGATACCGATAAGAGTATGCTCACGCTCGTTATTTTTATAGTAATACTGGCCCTCATCTACGATTTCCTGAACGGGATGAACGATGCGGCCAACTCCATTGCCACCATCGTATCCACCCGGGTGCTGTCGCCGCGCATGGCGGTTTTGTGGGCTGCGTTTTTCAACTTCGCTGCCTATTTTGTTTTCGACCACAAAGTGGCCAATACCATGGGCAAGGGCATCGTGGAGAACTCCGAGATTATCAGCGAGTTCACCATTTTGGCCTCTTTGCTCGGTGCGGGTAGCTGGGTGCTTATCTGCACCATTATCGGTGCGCCGATAAGCGTTTCGCACTCGCTTATCGGCGGCCTTATCGGCCCCGCGTTGTTAATAGGCGGTTTCGATGCGCTCAACGCTTCGGGCATTACCAAAATCCTGTTGTTTATCGTGTTGTCGCCCACCATCGGTTTTGTATTGGGGTACTTTATGATGGTGGCCACCTTGTGGATATCGCGCGGTTTGGCGCCCCAAAAAGTGGATGGCTTTTTTAGGGTGATGCAGTTGGTTTCCTCGGCGTTTTTCAGCTTGGGCCACGGCGGCAACGATGCACAGAAAACCATGGGCATCATCGCCTTGTTGCTATATACTTCCGGCATTACGGAGGAGTTCCACATACCGCTTTGGGTAGTATTGGCCGCCTATACGGCCATTGCCTTGGGCACCTTGGCCGGTGGCCACAAAGTAATCAAAACCCTCGGTGTGGGCCTTACCGACTTGAAGCCGATGGGCGGCTTTAGTGCCGAAACTGCCGGTGCGCTTACCTTGGCCGCCACCGCCATGATGGGCATCCCCGTAAGCAGCACGCACACCATTACCGGCTCCATTATGGGCGTGGGCGTTACCCGTAGGCTTTCCGCCATCAAGTGGGGCACGGCCATCAATATCGTAATGGCGTGGATACTCACCATCCCCTTCGCCACGCTCGTTTCCATGGGCGTATATGCGCTGATAAGGTTGTTTGTGCCGGGAGCGTGAGGTGTACCTTTCTTCTCGTCGTCCATCGACCAAAATTTCCCTATTTTTACACTCCTTAAGCAAAGCGACAAGGAGACGAACGGATGGCGGATATCATACAGTTGTTGCCGGATGCCATAGCCAACCAGATTGCGGCGGGCGAGGTGATACAACGCCCGGCCAGTGCGGTAAAGGAGTTGCTGGAAAACTCCATAGATGCGGGGGCCACCATGGTGCACCTGATAGTGCGCGATGCGGGCAAAACCCTGTTGCAGGTGGTGGACAACGGCTGCGGCATGAGCGCCACCGATGCCCGCATGAGCTTTGAGCGGCACGCTACCAGCAAAATCAAGAAAATAGACGATCTTTTTGCCATCCGCACCATGGGTTTCCGGGGCGAGGCATTGGCTTCCATTGCGGCCGTGGCGCAGGTGGAGCTGAAAACAAAGCAGCACGGCGAAACGCTGGGCACCTACATACGCATAGAGGGCAGCGAGGTGAAACAACAGGAGCCCTGCCAGTGCCCAGACGGCACCAGCCTGAGCATCAAAAACCTATTCTACAACGTGCCGGCCCGGCGCAACTTCCTCAAAAGCAACCCGGTGGAGCTGAAACACATCATCGATGAGTTTCAGCGGGTAGCGTTGGCGCACCCCACGGTGGGCTTTAGCCTGCACCATAACGACAACGAGTTGTTCCACCTAAAGGCGGGCAACGTAAAGCAGCGCATCGTGGGCATGTTCGGCAAGGGGTACGAGGGCCAATTGGTGCCCGTGGAAGAGCAGGTGGATTTTATCCGCATCTTCGGGTTTATCGGCAAGCCGGAGTCGGCCAAGAAAACGAGGGGCGACC
>CAYYZT010000444.1:1325-3068 GCA_964476015.1 uncultured Chitinophaga sp. | reverse complement strand
TACAAAAATCTTAAAAAAGCAACTGAAAAAACCAACCATTTTTGACCACATTGCCTTTTTTAATAATGGTTTGTAATCATTTCCCCACGGGCAAAATCACATAAAACTCCGTGCCTACGCCCACAGCCGATTTGGCATGGATAACGCCGTGGTGGTTGTCTACTATTTTTTTGCAGAGGGCCAGGCCAATGCCGGTGCCCTCGTATTGGTCGCGGCCATGCAGGCGTTTGAAGATAACGAATATCTGCTCCGCCAGATGCTGCTCGAAACCGATTCCCTCGTCTTTTACCATTATCTCGCAGTGCATTACGCGAGGGTCCAGCGTATCATGCTGCTGCACTTCTTTTTTCAGCAACAAACGGGATGCAATGGTAATTTGCGGCGGCACGCCGGGCTTGGCGAATTTGAGCGCATTGCCTATCAAATTGTAGAACAACTGGTTCATTTGCAGGGGAATGGCCTCTATGGTGCATAGCTTGCCTATGTGCAGCTCGGCACCCGTTTGCTGTATGAGCAGTTCGTAATCTACCTTTAGATTGTTTACCACCTCGTTTAAATCAGTAGGCACCCATTGTTTTTCAGAGGAAGCAATGCGCGAAAAATCGAGCAATGCCTTAATCAGGGCCGCCATCCGCTGTGCCGCATCAGATACCTTGCCCAAATACACCTGCCCGCCTTGGCTTAGCTCGCCCTTGTGCTGCTGTTGCAGTATATCGGAAAAGATATTGATTTTGCGCAACGGCTCCTGCAAGTCGTGGCTGGCAATGTACACAAACTGTTGCAGGTTCTCGTTTAGGTTGTGCAGCTCTAAGTTGGCGCGTCGCAACTCTGCGGTGCGGGTCTCCACCAAGTCGGCCAGTTGCAGCTCGGTTATGTGTTGCAAGGTCACGTCGCGGTTGGTACCGGTCAGGTATCGTGCCTCGCCTTTTTCATCTAGAAACACTTTTCCCCTTGCGTGCAGCACCCATTCCTTGCCCTGGCCATCCACTACCGTATATTCGGCATCGTAGGTGTCGCCTTTTTCGGTGGCCTGTTGTATGGTCGCAATCACGCGCTCCCGGTCGGCAGGTATAATGGCCTCTACGGCCAGTTGCAGGTTGCAGCCGCCTTCGGGCAGGTTGAACCAGTGCTTTACCCGCTCGTCGTACCATATCTGCCCCGTAGGTATATCCAATTGCCAAGTGCCCAGTTCTGCCAAATCGATGGCACTGCGCAGCTTTTCTTCCACTTCTGCCAGCTTTTGCCTAGCCAGCACCAAGTCCGTAACCTCGGTGGCGGTGTTCATTACCCCGTACACGTTGCCATTATCGTCTAGCAACGGGGTAAAACTGAAGTTGTAATAGGTAATCGCCATTTTTCCGTACCGCATCAAGTCCACACGGTCTTCGGTGGCGTGGTAAGCTATTCCGGTGGTATATACATCGTCCAAAATTTGGAAGAAAGGCTGGCCGACCAGCTCGGGCAATGCCTCGTAATAAGTCTTTCCTTCTACTGCTTCCCTAGGTTTGCCCCAAGCTTCCAGTATGGCATCGTTAAGTATGTGCAAGCGCATTTCCCGGCCCATATAAACCCCTATGGGCATGGGCGAGCTTAGCACAAAACTCCTGAAAAGCTGTTCGCTGGCTTCGGCACGCCATTTGGCATGCACCTGCTCGTCCAGCGCCAGCTTATGCTCTATGGCCACCACGGCGGTGCGGTTTACTAGCCGCAGTATCTGCAAATCCAGGCGGGTAGGCTTGCGCG